>JBBQKE010000140.1:0-4898 GCA_038326585.1 Actinomycetales bacterium
ATGAGCCGTTCGGAGTTCTACCGTGAGGGACGCGTGCCACTGCACACCCTGCGCGCGAACATCGACTACGGCTTCTACGAAGCCAAGACCACCTTCGGCCGCATCGGTGTGAAGGTCTGGATCTACAAGGGCGACATCACCAACAAAGAACTCGCTCGCGAGCAGGCTTCTCAGAAGTCGACGCGCCCCGAGCGACGTGACTCTGACCGCGGCCCGCGTCGCGATGGTGGCCGACCGGCCGCCACCAAGGCGCCCGCTACGGCCGGAGCGGAAGGCTAAGGACAATGCTGATTCCCCGCAAGGTCAAGTTCCGCAAGCAGCACCACCCCAAGCGGAGTGGGCACGCGACCGGAGGCACCGAGGTCTCGTTCGGTGAGTACGGCATCCAGGCCCTCACTCCCGCCTATGTGACGAACCGGCAGATCGAGTCCGCTCGTATCGCCATGACGCGTCACATCAAGCGTGGCGGAAAGGTGTGGATCAACATCTACCCCGACCGTCCGCTCACCAAGAAGCCTGCCGAGACCCGCATGGGTTCGGGTAAAGGTTCGCCCGAGTGGTGGGTCGCAAACGTCAAGCCGGGTCGCGTCCTCTTCGAGGTCGCGGGTGTCGACGAGCAGCTTGCTCGCGAGGCCATGACCCGTGCCATTCACAAGCTGCCCCTCAAGGCACGCATCATCAAGCGCGAGGGAGGCGACGCGTAATGGCGATCGGATCGAAAGAGCTGGCACCTGTCGAGCTCGACACTTTTGAAGACGAGCGACTCGTCGACGAGCTGAAGAAGGCCAAGGAAGAGCTGTTCAACCTGCGCTTCCAGGCCGCGACCGGTCAGCTCGAGAGCCACGGACGCCTTCGTGCGGTGAAGCGCGACATCGCGCGCATCTACACGATCATCCGCGAGCGTGAGCTCGGCATTCGCGCGACCCCGGCCCCGGTCGAGGTTCCCGAGAAGCCGGCGAAGAAGGCCGCGAAGGCGAAGACCGAGGCTGCGGCCGAGGCCGACGCTGAGCCCGTCGAGCCTGCAGAAAAGACTGAGGAGAAGAACTGATGGCGACGACCGAGAAGAAGACCGCAGACGCCGGTCACGAGTCGGCTGCGCACGATGTTCGCGACGCCGATGCTCGTGGCTACCGCAAGGTGCGCCGCGGCTACGTGACGAGCGACAAGATGCAGAAGACCATCACCGTCGAGGTCGAAGACCGCGTAAAGCACCCGCTCTACGGCAAGGTCATCCGCCGCACCTCGAAGGTCAAGGCGCACGATGAGCAGAATTCTGCCGGCATCGGCGACCTGGTTCTCATCTCTGAGACCCGTCCCCTGTCCGCCACGAAGCGCTGGCGCCTCGTCGAGATTCTCGAGAAGGCCAAGTAGGCCTTCGCCTGCTTGACCACTAGGAGTAAGAAATGCTTCAGCAAGAATCCAGAGTCAAGGTCGCCGACAACACCGGTGCCAAAGAGCTCTTGACGATCCGCGTGCTCGGTGGCTCTGGCCGCCGCTACGCCGGTCTCGGCGATGTCATCGTTGCGACCGTCAAAGACGCGATCCCCGGCGGCAACGTCAAAAAGGGCGACGTCGTCAAGGCCGTCATCGTGCGCACCGTCAAGCAGACGCGTCGCTCTGACGGCTCGTACATCAAGTTCGACGAGAACGCCGCCGTCATTCTGAAGGCCGACGGCGACCCTCGTGGTACTCGTATCTTCGGGCCGGTCGGCCGTGAGCTTCGCGACAAGAAGTTCATGAAGATCGTCTCGCTCGCACCGGAGGTGCTGTAACCCATGGCCAACATCAAGAAGGGCGATCTCGTCCAGGTGATCACGGGCGCGACCGAAGACCGCGGTGGAGACCGCGGTAAGCAGGGTCGTGTCATCGAGGTCATCGCGGAGAAGAACCGCATCATCGTCGAAGGTGTCAACTACGTCACAAAGCACGTGCGCGTCGGCCAGACGCAGCGCGGCACGAAGACGGGCGGCATCGAGACCCAAGAAGCGCCGATCCACATCTCGAACGTGGCTCTCGTCGACCCCAAGACCAAGAAGCCCACGCGCGTCGGTTTCCGCGAGGAAACCGTCGAGAAGAACGGCGTCAAGAAGACCGTGCGCGTGCGGTATGCCAAGAAGTCAGGTGAAAAGTTCTAATGGCCACTGAAACTGCCGCGCCGGCTGGCGCTGCCTTGGCGAACAAGGTCCAGCCGCGCCTCAAGCAGAAGTACCGCAGTGAGATCCACGCCGCTCTGACCGAGCAGTTCGGGTACTCCAACCCCCACCAGGTTCCCGGTCTCGTGAAGATCGTCGTGAACACGGGTGTGGGCGAGGCTGCTCGCGACTCGAAGGTCATCGACGGTGCCATCAAGGACCTCACGGCGATTACGGGTCAGAAGCCCCAGGTCACCAAGGCCCGCAAGTCGATCGCACAGTTCAAGCTGCGCGAGGGCATGCCCATCGGCGCGCACGTCACACTCCGTGGCGACCGAGCCTGGGAATTCATGGACCGCCTGATCACCCTCGCCCTGCCCCGCATCCGCGACTTCCGCGGCTTGAGCGAGAAGCAGTTCGACGGCAACGGCAACTACACCTTCGGTATCCAGGAGCAGAGCGTGTTCCACGAGATCGACCAGGACAAGATCGACCGCGTTCGCGGCTTCGACATCACTGTCGTGACGACGGCGAAGACGGATGACGAGGGACGCGCCCTGCTGCGCGCGCTCGGTTTCCCCTTCCGGTCGTCAGAGACTGCTCAGTAGCATCCACCCGGCCCGCCAGGGCCACAATCGGCCAGGTCGGCCCCGGTGTACCGGGAGTCGAAACCAGACGAGAACAGGAAAAAACGCATCATGACGATGACAGATCCGGTCGCAGACATGCTGACCAGACTGCGGAACGCCAATTCGGCTTTCCACGAGACGGTGTCGCTCCCCAGCTCGAAGCTGAAGACGCACATCGCTGAGATTCTCAAGCGCGAGGGCTACATCGCCGAGTGGGCCGTCGCTGACGCCCGCGTCGGCTCGACCCTCACGCTGTCGCTGAAGTACGGCCCGAACCGCGAGCGGTCGATCGCCGGCATCAAGCGCGTCTCGAAGCCCGGCTTGCGTGTCTACGCAAAGTCGACCGAGATCCCCACCGTTCTCGGTGGCCTCGGCGTGGCGATCTTGTCGACTTCCTCCGGTCTGCTGACCGACCGCGAGGCGATGAAGAAGGGCGTGGGTGGGGAAGTCCTCGCCTACGTGTGGTAACCCGCCATGTCACGTATCGGACGCATGCCCATCGACATCCCCGGTGGTGTCGAGGTGAAAATTGACGGCCAGGCCGTCTCTGTCAAGGGCCCGAAAGGTGAGCTCGCGCTCACCGTCGCGAGCCCCATCGAGGTCGCCATCGAGGAGAACCAGGTCGTCGTGACCCGCCCCGATGACGAGCGCAGCTCGCGCTCGCTGCACGGCCTCACCCGCACGCTCATCGCGAACCAGATCATCGGCGTGACTCAGGGGTACTCCAAGGGCCTCGAAGTTGTCGGCACTGGTTACCGCGTGCAGGCCAAGGGCGAGGGCGTCGAGTTCGCACTCGGCTTCTCGCACCCCGTCACCGTGAACCCGCCCGCGGGCATCACGTTCACGGTAGAGGGCAACAACAAACTGACCGTCAGCGGCATCGACAAGCAGGCCGTCGGCGAAGTCGCGGCCAACATTCGCAAGATTCGCAAGCCCGAGCCCTACAAGGGCAAGGGCGTGCGGTACGCCGGCGAGATCGTGCGCCGCAAGGCCGGAAAGAGTGGTAAGTGACCATGGCTCTCGGAACCAGAGGAAAGAGCAAGACGGCCGCCAAGGGCCGCCGTCACGCCCGTCTGCGCAAGCGCATCACGGGAACGACCGATCGTCCGCGCCTGGTCGTCACGCGATCTGCGCGTCACGTCTTCGTTCAGATCGTCGACGACAGCAAGGGTCACACCCTCGCGAGCGCGTCGACCATGGAAGGCGACCTGCGCTCGTTCGATGGAGACAAGACGGCCAAAGCGCGCAAGGTGGGCGAACTGCTCGCCGAGCGCGCGAAGAAGGCCGGAGTTGAAGACGTGGTGTTCGACCGCGGAGGCAACCGGTACGCCGGTCGCGTCGCAGCGATCGCCGATGGAGCGCGAGAGGGCGGACTCAACCTGTGAGTGAGATCGAGAAGGAGCAGCCCGTGGCGGCAGAAGCCCCCGTGGAGACGGCAGCGTCGTCAGAGCCGAGCACGGAGCCCCGTGAGGCGCGCCGTGGTGGCCGTGAGCGCAGCCCGAACCGCGATCGCGGTCAGCGCGACGCCGAGAAGAGCCAGTTCCTCGAGCGCGTCGTCACCATCAACCGCGTGTCGAAGGTCGTGAAGGGTGGTCGCCGCTTCAGCTTCACCGCCCTCGTGGTCGTCGGCGACGGCAACGGCATGGTCGGCGTCGGCTACGGCAAGGCCCGTGAGGTGCCGACGGCTATCTCGAAGGGCGTCGAAGAGGCCAAGAAGAACTTCTTCCGCGTGCCTCGCGTCGCTCAGACCATTCCGCACCCCGTGCAGGGCGAGGCTGCTGCTGGCGTCGTGCTGCTGCGCCCCGCTGCAGCCGGTACCGGTGTTATCGCCGGCGGCCCGGTTCGCGCCGTGCTCGAGTGCGCTGGCATTCACGACGTGCTGAGCAAGTCGCTCGGCTCGTCGAACACCATCAACATCGTGCACGCCACGGTGGCCGCGCTTCAGCAGCTCGAAGAGCCGCGCGCCGTGGCCGCCCGTCGTGGACTCGAATTCGAAGACGTGGCCCCGCCGCGTCTTGTGCGCGCTGAGGCACTCGCTGCCGAGGCCGCCGCAGGCGTCGTCATGCTCCGTCCCGCCGCCCCCGGAACGGGTGTCATCGCTGGTGGACCAGTGCGTGCGGTGCTCGAGTGCGCAGGG
>JBBQKE010000141.1:0-4893 GCA_038326585.1 Actinomycetales bacterium
GGCGAGCTCGCCCGCCTCAGGATCGGTGATGTAGTGCGGGGTCTTGGTCGTGCCAACCGTGTGCCACTCGTAGTACCCGTCGGCCGGCAGGATCGCCCGAGAGCGCACGACGGCGTTCTTGAACGTGTTCTTTTCGGTCACCGTCTCGCTGCGGGCGTTAAAGGTCGGGTATTTCGAGGTGAGCTCGGTCGCCCACCGCGGCACGAGCGACCAGCGGGCGGCAGTCACCAAGCGCGAGGGCATCCCGTCAGGGTCGTCTTTGGGCACACGGTCGACGACGATCGGAACCTGCTGCGTCGGCGCGATGTTCCAACTCGGCGGCATCGCCACGTCGTCGACCTCGTCAGCCTCGAAGTAGGCGCCGAGTTCGTCGCCGCTCTTCGTGTTGGCATAGCGACCGCACATCACCGGCTCCGCTCGGCGAGGGCCGCTCTCAGTCGATCGGCATCGACCCGATAGATCGTGTGCACAACGTCGTCGATGAGCACAACGGGAATCTGGTCCCAGTACTGCGCGTTCAGCTCTTCCGTCTCGAGAATCGAGCGCTGCACGAACTCGACTGCAGGGAACTCAGCGAGCACCGGCACCACCGTCTCGCGCGCGGTGTCGCACAAATGACAGCCGGGCTTGCCGAGGAGGGTCACGACGATGTTAGGCACACCACCACCCTAGACACCTGCCTATGCTTGAGGGGATGTCTGCCCCCGACGATGACGCCGGCGCCGCCGTGCGTTCGCACGCCTCGCGACCCGTGATCGCGTTCTTCGACGTCGACAACACCCTCATGCGGGGAGCGAGCGTCTATCATCTCGGCCGCGTCGCGTGGAAGCGCGGGCACCTCGGCTGGCGCGATCTGGCCCGATTCGCCTGGCAGCAGGCCCGCTTCAAATCGGTCGGCGAGAACCATCGGCATCAACTGGCCGTGCGCGATCGAGCGCTTGAGCTCGTGGCCGGGCACTCGGTGCTCGAGCTCGAAGCGATCGCCGTCGAGACCTATGACAAGCACCTGCACGCACTGCTGCACCCGAAAGTGGTCGCCCGGGCTCGTGACCACCTCGAGCAGGGCCACGAAGTCTGGCTGATCACCGCGACACCCGAAGCGTGCGCGCGCGTGATCGCCGAGCGTCTTGGGCTCACCGGGGCGATGGGAAGCCGCGTCGAGAGCATCGACGGAGTCTTCACCGGCGCGCTACTCGGCCCCGTCATGCACGCCGGGCACAAGGCCGATGCGGCCGGGCGCCTCGCCGGCGAGACGGGCGTGCGACTCGGCGACTGCTGGGCATACAGCGATTCGCGCAATGACATCCCTCTGCTCGAGCTCGTCGGGCACCCGCAGGTCGTGAACCCCGATGCCGCGCTGGCCCGCTACGCAGCAGCGCGCGGCTGGCCGGTCATGCGCGACCGGCCGTCAGCATCCTGAACAGACGAAAGGCGCCCGACCTCGCGGTCGAACGCCTTCGGGGCGGATGCCCTACTTCTTGTTGCGACGCTGGTGACGCGTCTTGCGCAGCAGCTTGCGGTGCTTCTTCTTCGCCATACGCTTGCGGCGCTTCTTGATGACAGAACCCATAGAAAATCCTCTGATCGTCGACTGAACGGGAGCAACGGCCCGTTCAGGACCGTGTCATGTACCGACCGAGTCTAGCCGACGTCGGCGATGGGCGTCTCGATGGCCGCCGCGACTGCCGATTCGGGGATACGGAAGCTGCGGCCGAAACGAATGGCAGGCAGCTCGCCCGCGTGCACCATGCGATAAACCGTCATGGTCGACACCCGCATCATGTCGGCCACCTCGGCCACGGTGAGAAACCGCACATCTGAGAGGTCGCGGGTCATGGTCACGTGGTCCTTCGGGCATCGGGGGCGGCGCGCCGGTGTGGCGCGAGTGCCTGCCGTTCAGGGTAGGGGCTGGTGTGACTCGTGTAAAGACGCTCGAACGGGGGAGTTCTAGTCGCCGTGCTTCCAGGGGAGTCGCTTAGTGACCGCCTCACCGACGTCATGCAACTTCTCTTGCGCCCCGTGGATGACCGATTGCGCACGGTGAGAGGCGTCGGCGGCCGCCCGGCCCATCGAGCTTCCGGCGTTCGAGACGTCGGCACCAGCCCATGCGGCGAACACGGGTGATCCGGCCTCGTCGTGGGGATCGAACCCCGCACTCAAGAACGAGATGACCCAGTCTTCGACCTCTTCGAGCGGACCAGCGTCGACCGCATAGTAGCGGTGCTGACCCTCTTCTCGAACGGTCACGAGGCCGTGATCGCGCAGCACCTTGAGGTGCTTCGACACGGTGGGCTGCGTCGCGTCCATGCGCTCGACGAGTTCGCCCACACTGAGTTCGCCCGCACCGGTATCGTCTCTGAGCGAAGTGTCGAGCAGGTGCTGCAGCAGTTCGCGTCGCGTAGCGTCGGCTATCACGTCAAAGATGTCGGCCATGACCCCAGGCTAGTCAGCCCAGGCCCGGAGTACCATGACACGCGGCCTTCGGGCCGGTGAGGAGCGTCGATGGCCACGAACAACCGCATTCGCGGCAATCATCGCGATGAGGCGCGGAATCCGTTCGTGCGGGCCCGGCGATCGCTCGCTGAGTCGGCGACGGCATCGCCCGCTCGATTCGCGATCCTGGTCTTCACCGGGCTGATCACGATCACGACCCTGTTGCTCACGCTGCCCATCGCTCGCGCGGGTGAGAGCTCGAGCACCCCCCTGGCCGACGCGGTGTTCACTGCAGTGTCGGCCATTTGCGTGACGGGCCTGGTCACCGTCGACATGTCGACCTACTGGTCGCCCTTCGGCAACGTGGTCATCGTTCTCGCCATGCAGATCGGCGGCATCGGCGTGCTGACCATGGCGAGCATCCTCGGTCTGGTCGTCGCGCGTCGCATCGGACTGCGCGCCCGGCTCATCGCCGCGAGCGACACGAATCCCGCCCGAGGCCACGCCGGACCAGTCTCCGAGTCGCAAGCCGTGCGCCTGGGCGAAGTCGGCTCTCTGCTGGCGACGGTCGCCCTCAGCGCCATCATCATTGAACTCGTGATCACGGCGCTCGTCGTGCCGCGGCTGCTGGTCGCCGGGTTCGATCTGTGGACGGCGATCTGGCAGGGCTTCTACATCTCGCTCTCGGCCTTCACCAACACGGGCTTCGTGCCCTTCACCGACGGCATGGAGCAGTTCGCGGCAGACCCGTGGATGCTCGGAGTGCTCGCGATCGCGGTCTTCCTCGGCGCCATCGGCTTTCCCGTGATCTTCGCACTCGCGCGCTGGGCGCGATCGCGCACGCGCCTCGGCATCCACGCCCGCATCACGCTCGTCACCACGCTCATCCTCATCGTGCTCGGGGCTGTCGCGATCCTGCTGCTCGAGTGGAACAACACCGGCACGCTCGGTGCGCAAGACGAGCCCGTGCGGCCCATGACGGCTGTCTTCACCTCGATCATGACGCGCTCGGGGGGCTTGAGCACTGTCGACATCGGGGCCATGAACGGCTCGACCCTGCTCGTGCTCGACATGCTCATGTTCGTGGGCGGCGGCTCGGCCTCGACGGCCGGCGGCATCAAGGTGACGACGCTCGCCGTGCTGTTCTTCGCGGCCGTCGCCGAGGCGCGCGGCGTCGACGACATGGAGGCGTTCGACCGCCGCATTCCGAACGATGTGCTGCGCCTCGCCGTCAGCATCGTGCTGTGGGGCGCGACCATCGTGGCGATCTCGTCCGTGACGATCTTGCACATCACGAGGGCGCCGCTCGACATGGTGCTCTTCGACGTGATCTCGGCGTTCGCCACTTGCGGCCTGTCGACCGGGTTGACGAGCAACGACCTTCCCGATTCGGCGAAGTATGTGCTCGCGGCCACGATGTGGGCGGGTCGCGTTGGTACAGTGACCCTGGCCGCGGCCCTCGCCGCCAGCCAGCGTCGGCAGTTGTTCCGCCGAGCAGAAGAGAGGCCCATCGTTGGTTGAGAGAATCCGCCACGACGCACCCGTGCTCGTCATCGGCTTGGGCCGCTTCGGTGCGGCCACTGCTGGGCAGCTGCAGCGCCTCGGTCGCGAGGTGCTCGCCGTCGACGCAGACGCCAGCCTCGTGCAGAAGTGGGCCGAGCGCGTCACGCACGCGGTGCAGGCCGACGCACGGTCACTGGATGCCCTGCGCCAGATCGGCGCCGACGAGTTCAGCATCGCCGTCGTCGCGACCGGCTCGTCGATCGAGTCGAGCGTGCTCATCACCGCCAACCTGGTCGACCTCAAGGTTCCGCAGATCTGGGCGAAGGCGATCAGCCAATCGCACGGCAAGATTCTGGCCCGCATCGGCGCCAATCACGTGATCTATCCCGAGGCCGAGGCCGGCGAGCGCGTCGCACACCTGGTGTCGGGCCGCATGATCGACTTCATCGAGTTCGATGACGACTTCGTGCTGGTCAAGATGTACCCGCCCAAGCCGATCCGCGGCCTCTCTCTCACCGAGTCAGAGGTGCGCTCGAAGTACCGCATCACGGTCGTCGGCGTGAAGAGCCCCGGCAAGCCGTTCACCTACGCCACCGAGCACACGGTGGTCTCGAACCACGACCTCATCATCGTCTCGGGCACCGAGGCCGACATCGACCGGTTCGCCTCGCTCGACAACTAGTTCGAGAGGCTCACCGGCCGATGCGGTCGAGCGGTCGCTCTATTCGGTCGGCTCGGCGGGTGCGCTCGGGTCGATGCTCTGCTCGTCGAGCCACTGCTCGAACAATTCGCGACGCTCGTCGAATCGTTCATCGCGCCACTCGTCGCGCTCGCCGAGTCGCTGGTCAATGCGCTGCTCGATGCGCTCCTGCATGTTCCCACCGCGGTCGCCGCCGGGCCCGCGCACCTCGACGGTGATCGGGCCGCGCTGGTCGGGCAGAATGCGGCCCACGGCTA
>JBBQKE010000142.1:0-4871 GCA_038326585.1 Actinomycetales bacterium
GGCGGCCGTGGCATCCGCCCCCAACGAAGCCGGGATGACCACGGTCGTAGCCGTCGGCACTGTGCTCGGCGACGCGCTCTTCGCGGGGCTGCGTCGCATCGCTCAAGAGGCGGAGTCCTTCCGCCGATTCCCCCTGCCCGAGGGCACCCCGCTCCCGAGCGAATCGACCACCGCACCCGAGGACTGCTGATGACCACCACCGCCCGACCCTCTACATCCCGCACCGACTGGCGCCTCGACCTGCCGCCGAGCCGCTGGCACCGTCCGCTGCTCGTGCTGGGCATCCTGCTCGCCGCCTTGACCGTCGCCACGCTCGTCGGCTGGCTCGTCGACGACCGCGAGGTGCTCGGCGTTAACCTGTGGGAGAAGCCCCTCAAGTTCGCGATCTCGGGCACGATCTATGCCATGACCTGGGCGTGGATCATCGGCCACTTCACGCGCTGGCAGCGCGCAGCGTGGTGGGCTGGCACGGTCATCGCCGTGACGCTCGCGATCGAGCTCGTCGTGATCGTCGGCGCGGCCGCCGCGGGCATCACGAGCCACTTCAACGTCTCGACCCCGCTCGCGACGACCCTGTGGTCGATCATGGCCGCGGCCATCACGACGCTGTGGGTGGCAACCTTCGTCGCGGCCATCGCACTGTGGCGCAACCCCGGCGCCGACCCGGCTCGTCAGGCGGCGATCCGCACGGGCGTTGCGATCTCACTGCTCGGTATGGGGCTCGCCTTCCTCATGACCGGCCCCACCGCCGATCAGCTCAACGACTTCCAGGGCATCGCCGGTGCTCACGCTGTCGGTGTCGCCGACGGAGGACCCGGTCTGCCCGTGCTCGGCTGGAGCACGGTCGGTGGCGACCTGCGCATTCCGCACTTCATTGGCATGCATGCTCTGCAGGCACTGCCCCTGTTGGCACTGCTGCTCGAGGTCGGCGCTCGCGGTGTTCACGCGCTGCGCGACGCCCTCGTGCGCCGCGGGCTGGTGCTCACGGGCGCAGGCACCTACCTCGCCGTGGTCGGGCTCGTGACGGTGCAGGCTCTGCGCGGCCAGTCGATCATGGCGCCGGATGCCCTCACGCTGTCGATCGGAGTCGCCATTGCAGCACTGGCCCTCGCCGCGTCGCTCGGGGTGCTGGCCGCGGGATCGCGGCGGCAGCGCTCGCTGACCTGACGCAGCTGTGCACCGGTTCACGGGGGCGTTGACACATGCAAACCCTGTGAAAGCGGCCACAAGCCGGTGAGCGCCCTTAGGTTCGACAGATGACCTCGCACACCGCAGCAGTGATCGGCTCGGGCCCCAACGGGCTCGCGGCCGCCGTGGTGCTCGCGCGCGCGGGCATTCGTACGACGGTCTACGAGGGTGCCGAGACGATCGGGGGCGGCGCGCGCACCGCCGAGCTCACGCTGCCCGGCTTCCGGCACGATCTGGGCTCGGCCGTGCATCCGCTCGCCGTTGCCTCCGGCTTCTTCCGGCGATTCGAGCTCAGCAAGCGCATCGAGCTCGTCACGCCCGAGATCTCGTACGCCCACCCACTCGATGGCCGACCGGCGGCGATCGCCTACCGCGACCTCGACCGCACGGCCGAGTACCTCGGCATCGACGGCGCCGCCTGGCGTCGGCTCTTCGCGCCGCTCGTCGACCGTTCCCAGAAGGTCGCGCAGTTCACCGGCTCGTCGCTGATCCGCATGCCCGATCACCCGCTGACAGCGCTGCTCTTCGGGCTGCGAGCGCTCGAGCAGGGCAGCCCGGCCTGGAACCTGCGCTGGCGCGACGCCTCGGCGCCCGCCCTGCTCTCGGGAGTCGCGGCCCACTCGGTGCGGCCCATGCCCTCGCTCTCGACCTCGGGCACCGCCCTCGCTCTCGCGACCGCGGCCCATGCGGGCGGCTGGCCGATACCGATCGGCGGCAGCCAGGCGATCATCGATGCGCTCGCCGCAGACCTGGTCGCCTATGGCGGCTCGATCGAGACCGGCGTCGAGATCACCAGCCTCGCCCAGGTCGGGCCGGTCGATGCGGTTCTGCTCGACACGACCCCTCGAGCCCTCGTGCGGCTCGCCGGCGAGGCTCTGCCGAGCGCCTATCGCCGTCGCATGCTCGCGTATCGCCACGGCGACGGGGTCGCGAAGGTCGACTTCGCGCTCAGTGGCCCGGTGCCGTGGATCGATCCGGCCCTGCTCAGCGCCCCGACCCTGCACCTCGGCGGTACCCGCGATCGCATCGCCGCTGCCGAGTCGGCGGTCGCGAGCGGCCGGCACGCCGACGACCCCTACGTGCTCGTCTCTCAGCCCTCGGTCGTCGACGCATCACGGGCCCCCGCCGGGCACCACGTGCTGTGGAGCTACACGCATGTGCCGTTCGGGTCGACGGTCGACCAGAGCGAGGCAATCACCCGTCAGATCGAGCGCTGGGCACCCGGGTTTCGCGATCTCATCATCGCTTCGACGAGCGCGACGGCGATGGACATGCAGCGGCAGAACCCGAACTATGTCGGGGGCGATATCGCGACCGGCGCCGCGACCCTCTGGCAGCTTGCCGCACGCCCCACTCTGTCTCTCGATCCGTGGCGCACGCCCATGCCAGGTGTCTACCTGTGCTCGTCGGCGACCCCACCCGGGCCCGGAGTGCATGGTCTTGCTGGTGCCTACGCCGCCCGGTCGGCGTTGCGTCACGAGTTCGGCATCGAACGGCTCCCCTACCTGGGAATCACCAAAGGAGAACACTGATGGCCCGCACGACTCGCATCATGCAGTGCCCACCCGAGGCGGTCTTTGCGGTGCTCGCCGATGGCTGGACCTATCCCTCGTGGGTCGTCGGCGCCTCGCGCATGCGCGCGGTCGACGAGAACTGGCCCGAGGTCGGTTCGCGCATTCACCACTCGATCGGTGTTTGGCCCGCGGTTATCGACGATGAGACCGAGATGACGGAGTGGAATCCTCCGCATCGTGCCTCTCTCATCGCCCGCGGCTGGCCGATCGGCGAGGCGCGCATCATCGTCGAGGCGCGTCCGCACCGAGAAGGGTGCGTCGCGCGCATGCACGAATACGCAGTGCGGGGCCCCATGCAGTACGTGCCCCGGTTGCTCACCGACCCGCTTATCGATGTTCGCAACCGTGAGGCGCTGCATCGGCTGGCCTACCTCGCCGAGGGGCAGTGGCAGAACGATGAGACTGAGGAGCGGTCGACAGCGACCGAGCGCGGCGCCGTCTAGCTAGTCGAGTTCGAGTGTCTCACCGGGCTGCAGCACACTGACTCGCCCGCCGTGCGCCTCGACCACGTGGGTGATGCGCGCGTTTGCCATCGCGTTGCCCGCGTCAGAATTGACGCACTCGTGGGTCGGGAACGCGTGGTGGGGTTTCACCGCGTCGAGGTAATCCATCACCTCGCCGATCTTGAGCCAGGGCGCGCTCGCCGGCACCGCGAGCACTTGCACGTCGCCGCCCGGCACCGTGAACGAGTCGCCGGGATAGTACAGCGTTTCGTTGACGAACACCCCCACGTTGTCGACGATCGGAATCGAGCGGTGAATCGTCGCGTGATGACCGCCCGAGAACGCCAGCGCGAACGGGCCGGCGGCGCGCACATCGCCGCCGTCGACGATCTGCCAGTGGTAGTCGGGATGCGCGGCCGCGACTCCAGCGGGAGCGAAGAGCTCGACAGGCCCGGGCGCGTCAGCCAGCAGCCGGTCAAGGTGCGCTCGTGTGACGTGGTCAGCGTGCTCGTGGGTCACCACGATCGCGGCCAGGTGCGTGACGGCGAAAGGTTCCGTGAAGCTTCCCGGATCGATGACGAGCGACTGCTCTCCGTGCTCGACGACCAGGCAGGCGTGCTCACGTTTCGTGATGTTCATGGCGCCACCCTACTCAGCGGTGAGCACAAGAAAACCACTCGCCAGTCACACGGCGAGACCCCCCGGGGGTATGCTGGATGCGTGATCGATGACATCAAGAAGCGAGCCCTTCACCGCTCGCGAATTCTCCAGGGTCAGCTGCGGGGCATCGAGAAGATGATCGAGAACGACGAGTACTGCGTTGACATCATCACGCAGTCGCTCGCTGTGCAGAAGAGTCTGCGCAGCCTCAACAAGCTGCTCGTCGAGAACCATCTGCGCACCCACGTTTCTGACATGTTCGACGCCGGCGGCGACGACCGCGAGAACGCCATCGCCGAGCTGCTCGCGGTGTTCGAGCTGCAGCAGAACCGCGGTACGTGAGGCCTCACTGTTCGTTCCCGCGCCGTGGCGCGCAGTCGCGACGTCGTCGCGCCATAATCAGCGGATGACATCGTCGTCGAAGCGCATCGTCGTGGCCATCAACCCCCACGCCTCGTTCGGTCGTGGTCTCGAGGTGGGTCCGGCGGTCGTCACCACGTTGCGTGGTCTGGGTCATGAGGTCACGAGCCTGATCGAACCCGACTTCGCACAGTTGCTCGAAGCGACCCGTGCGGCACTGCGCGAGAAGCCCGACGCCCTCGTGGTGGTGGGGGGCGACGGCATGATCAACCTGGGGGTCACGGTTCTCCGGGGCACGAAGATTCCCCTCGGGCTCGTGCCGAGTGGCACCGGTAATGACGTAGCTCGCGGGCTGGGCATCCCGATCGGCGATACCGAAGCGGCGATCGAAGCCCTCGTGACGGCGCTCGATCGCACGCCGCGCATCATCGACGCCGGCACGATCGGGTTCGGCGGCGAAGGCGAACAGCGCGGAACGGCGCGCTTCGCCTGCATTCTGTCGGCGGGCTTCGACGCGCTCGTCAATGAGCGCGCCAACAGCATGACGCGGCCGCGTGGACGCAGCCGGTACACGATCGCCCTGCTCGTCGAGCTCGCCAAGCTGAAGCCGATCGAGTACACCCTCACGCTCGACGGGGTCGTGCAC
>JBBQKE010000143.1:0-4849 GCA_038326585.1 Actinomycetales bacterium
CGACGCGAGCGCGCAAGGCATCGTGCAGCACTGTGCGGCGCACTCCGCGGCCGGCCGTCGAGCGGTAGCGGTGCGTGACGCCGCGGCGGGCATCCTGATACCGGATGCCCCGCAGTGGGTGCCCCGCCGGGTCGACGCCCAGCCTGCCGAGCGCCGCGAGTGCCCCCGGCATGAGCCCCTCGCCGCAAGCCTTGTCGATCGTGCCAGCGCGTGGTTCGAGCACGACCGCCGTCAGCCCGCGAGCGTGAAGCTCGAGAGCGGTCGCAAGGCCGATCGGCCCGCCTCCGGCGATCAGAACGTCGACATCGAGCGCCGTCGTCATGTCGTGCGCAGCGCCGCAAGCGCGCGGTTCTCGGTGGGAATGCGGAAGGCCAGCAGCAGCACAGCGTTGAGCACGGTGAAGACGAGGGCCGTGATCCACGCCGAGTGCACGAGCGGCAGCGCGATGCCCTCGATCGCGACGATCCAGTAATTCGGGTGGCGCAGCCATGGCCAGCGATAGGGACCGCGCGTGACGCGCGGCGCACCCGGCACGACGATGACGCGTGTGTTCCACTGGCGGCCGAGCGACGCGATGACCCAGTAACGACCGGCCTGGCACAGCAGCGCAAGCACGAGCATGGGCCAACCGAGGGCTCCGATGAACGGTCGATCGAGCAGGACCACTTCGGCGATGCACGCGAGCAGCAGCCCCGTGTGCAGCACGACCATGAACGGAAAGTGCTTCTGGCCGTGCTCGACCCCGCCCTGGGCGAAGGCGTGCGCCGCGTTGCGCTTCGAGATGACGAGCTCGATCAGGCGCTCGACGCCCGTCGCGAGCACCAGCACGACATACAGCACAACGCTCATGACCACTCCAGCAAGACGATTTCGGCGGTGACCCCGGGGCCGAGTGCGAAGAGCACGCCGCGGGTGCCGGCCGGTCGTGCACCGCCCTCGGCCAGCACGTGCAGCACAGCGGCCGACGACATATTGCCCGCGCGGGCGAGCACGGCCCAGCTCGTCGCGAGAGCCGCGGGCGCGAGGTCGAGCGCGGCACTGAACGACTCGAGAACGCGGGGGCCGCCCGGATGCGCGATCCAGTCATCGACGTCGGCCCGAGTCCAGCCGGCCTCAGCGAGCAGCTCATCGACCGCGGCCGCGAAGTGGCCGTCAATGAGCGCGGGCACGCCCGCGGCGAGCATGAGGCGAAACCCGCTCTCGCCGATGCGCCAGCCGATCATCTCGGCGCTCTCGGGGTAGAGCGCGCTGCGGCTGCCGACCACGTGGGCGCGCGGCTCGGTGGCTGCGAGCGCGATGCGGTGGGCATCCCCCACCATGACCACAGCGGCCGCGCCGTCACCGAAGATGCCGGTGCCGACGACGTTCGCCATCGACGGGTCGTCCCACTGCAGGGTGAGCGAGCAGAGTTCGACCGAGACAAGCAGGGCGACGCCCGTCGGATGCCCGGCCAGGTAGTCGGCGACCCGTGCGAGGCCAGCGGCACCGGCGACGCAGCCGAGGCCGAAGCTCGGCACGCGGCGAAGGTCTGATCGAAAGCCCATGCTCGTCGCGAGCTGCGCATCAAGTGATGGGGCGCCGAGTCCGGTCACGGTCGTGAAGAAGAGATGGTCGACATCGTCGACGGTGAGGCCCGCCTCGGCGAGCGCCGCGGTCACGGCCTGCTCGGCGAGCGGCAGGGCGAGCTCGGCGAAGAGCGCGTTCGTCGCCGTGAAACCCTCGATGCCGCGATAGTCGGCGAGCGGCAGTGCGAGGTGCCTCGTGTCGATGCCGCTCGCGGCATGAATGCGATGCATGACGGCCCGGGCCGCTGGGTCGTCGGTCATGCCCTGGGCGAGCTCGGCGGTGATCTGGTGCTGGGTGGTGGCGTGCTCGGGCAGCACCGGGGCCACCGCGAGTATCTGAGCCATGGCCGAATGATGGCACAGCACCCTGCACCGATTCGCAGGGTTGACACCGACTGAGCGCGGGTAGTGTCGGAACATCGGGTCGTTCGTCGCCGACCCCCGTGCAGGAGGAACCACAGTGGCAGCCACCATCGCCTCGCTTGAACCATCGTTGCGATTGTTGCGCGAGGGTGCCGAACAATGGGTGCGTCTGTCGCTCGCCGAACGTCGAGTGGTGCTGCGCGAGGTTCGCGCGGCCACCCTCGCTGCCGCACCGGCCTGGGTCGAAGCCGCGTGCGCGCTCAAAGGCATGAGTCCGCACTCCCCAGCGGCAAGCGAAGAATGGCTGAGCGGCCCGTATTCGGTCATCGCCGCCACCAGCGCCATCGAGAAGACGCTCCGGATGCTCGATCGAGGTCTCTCGCCCATCGACAACGTCGAACTCGGCACGGCTCCCGGGGGCCGCACGACCCTGCGGGTCTTCCCTTATTTGCCCAAAGACCTCGTGCTGCAGGGCTATGAGGCGCACCTGTGGCTGCGCCCCGGTGTCTCTCTCGACCAGGCACGACGCGGCGTTGCACGAGCACTGCGCGACCCGAAACGCGAGCCCCGCGTCACGCTCGTGCTCGGCGCGGGCAACCTCTCGGGCATTCCGGCTCTCGACGTGCTGATGGCTCTTTATCAAGAAGCCTCGGCCGTCATCGTCAAGCTCAACCCGATTCACTCCGCGTTCGCCGCGGTTCTGCGTGAGGCCTACGCCCCCTTTCTCGACCTCGGCGTTCTGCAGGTCGTCGAGGGCGACCATGAGCTCGGTGCTGCTCTCATCGCCCACAAGGCGATCGATACCGTGCACATCACCGGCAGCCGTCAGACGCATGACGCCATCGTGTGGGGCGCCGACGACCAGGCCGAAGCGCGCAAGACGGCCGGCACTCCGCTGCTGAGCAAACCGATGACGAGCGAACTCGGCGGCGTCGGCCCGGCGATCGTCGTGCCCGAAGACGGATGGTCGGCGCAGAACGTCGACGACGTGGCCCGCGACATCGTCACCCAGCGCCTGCACAACAGCGGCTTCAACTGCGTCGCCACTCAGATCGTGGTCATACCCGCAGCGTGGCAGCGCGCCGACGAATTCTTCGACGCTCTTCGCCGCCGTTTCGCCGCAGCGCCCGTGCGCCCCGCCTACTACCCGGGGGCATCGAGCCGTCAGCTCGCAGCGGTGACCGTGCATCCCGACGCCTCTGTGCTGGGGGGCGATCCCACCGTGCCGCGCACCCTCGTCGACCACCTCGACTCTGAGAAAGCTGACGAGCACCTCTTCACCGTCGAGGCGTTTGGGCCCGTGCTCGGCGTGGTGCGGCTGCCCGGTTCGCGCGAGCCCGAGGCCTACCTGACCCACGCCGTCGCTTTCGCGAACACCCGGCTCGACGGCACGCTGAGTGCGGGCATCCACATTCACCCCCGCACGCGCGAGGCGCTCGGTGCCCACTTCGACGCCGCGGTCGCCGAGTTGCACTACGGCACCATCGGCATCAATTCGTGGACGGGCACGATCTTCGGAATGCCGGGCGGCAGTTGGGGCGCCTTTCCGGGCAACACCCTCGACGATGTCGGCAGCGGCATCGGCGTCGTGCACAACGCACTCTTGCTCGACCCCGACCACATCGAGCGCACCGTCGGCACGGGCCCGTGGAAGCCCTCGCCGACTCCGCTCTGGTACGTCGACAACAAGACCTCGCACATCACCGCGCGTCGGCTCACTCGGTTCGCGGGTATCGACTCGTGGGCCATCGCCGCACCGATCGGTGCCGCCGCCATCGACAGCTATCGCAAGGGATGAGCGTGGACAACACTGCTCACCATGTCGATGTCGTCGTCGTGGGCTCGGGCTTCGGCGGATCGGTCGCGGCTCTGCGCCTCGTCGAGAAGGGCTACTCGGTCGTGGTTCTCGAAGCGGGTCGCCGCTTCGCCGACGACGAGTTCGCCTCGACCTCGTGGAGCTTAAGCAAGTTCTTCTGGGCCCCCGCCTTCGGGTTGCTCGGCATCCAGCGCATCCACTTGCTCGACGACGTCATGATTCTTGCCGGGGCGGGCGTCGGCGGCGGCTCGCTCGTCTACGCGAACACGCTCTATCGCCCGGCGAGCGACGCGTTCTTCACCGACCGGCAATGGGCGCACATCACCGACTGGAAAATTGAGCTCGACGCGTACTACGACCAGGCTTCGCGCATGCTCGGCGTCACGCAGAACCCCACCGTCACACCCGCCGACGAGATTCTGCAGAAGGTCGCGGCCGACCTCGGCGTCGCCGACAGTTTTCACCTCACTCCGGTCGGCGTGTACTTCGGCGACGGCGCGGGCGTCGACGCACCCGACCCCTACTTCGGCGGCGCGGGCCCTGCGCGCCGTGGCTGCATCGAGTGCGGCGAGTGCATGACGGGCTGCCGGCACAACGCCAAGAACACGCTCGTCAAGAACTACCTGCACCTCGCCGAGTCGGCGGGGGTCGTCGTGCACCCGCTCACGACCGTCACGCGCCTGGAGCCGCGGCCGGGCGGCGGCTACACCGTCACCGCCCGCTCCACGGGCAAGGGTCGCCGCACCGAGCGCACGTTCACGGCCGACCAGGTCGTCATCGCCGCGGGCGCGTGGGGCACCCAGCAACTGCTGCACCGCATGAAGGCGGAGGGGCACCTGCCGGGCATCTCCGATCGCCTGGGCGAGCTGACTCGCACGAATTCTGAGGCCCTGGGCGGAGCATCCACCGCCCTGCAGCACTCACGCGGCGTCGACATGACCCGCGGCGTGGCGATCACGTCGTCGATTCACCCTGACGAGCACACACACGTCGAACCCTGCCGCTATGGGCACGGTTCGAACGCGCTCGCGCTTCTCGCGACCCTCGCTGTACCCGGCGGCGGCCGCACCCCGCGCTGGCTTCTCAGGATCGGCCAACTTCTGCG
>JBBQKE010000144.1:0-4813 GCA_038326585.1 Actinomycetales bacterium
AACCTCGAACTCGCGAGCGCTCTGCTCGAATCGCTCGCGGCGACTCTGGTGACCTCGCGGCTGCAGCGTGACCTCACCGACTCGACGACGCAACGCAACATCGGGGTCGCACTGGGGCATTCGTTGCTCGCGCTCGACAACCTCACGAAGGGGCTGGGCGAGGTCGCGATCGATCCGGATGCCCTGGCCCGCGATCTCGACGGCAACTGGGAGGTGCTCGGTGAAGCGATTCAAACCGTGATCCGCGCCGAGGTCACCGCCGGCCGCAGCTCGATCGCTGACCCCTACGCGATGCTCAAAGAGCTGACGCGGGGGCACCGCATCGGGGCCGAGGACTTGCGCTCGTTCATCGACGGCCTCGACATCTCGGCCGAGGCGAAGTCTCGCTTGGGCGCGCTCACCCCGCACGGCTACGTGGGCGCGGCCTCACAGCTCGTCGACTTCATCGACGTGTCGCTGCGCGACTAGCGACGCCGATCAGTCGTTGAGCGCGACGCCGATCAGTCGTTGAGCGTCTCGGGCTGACGTTCGCCGTCGGCCGGCTTGTTCGGGGTGACGGCGAGCATGAGCATCGCGAGCGTCACCAGGTCGAGCACGAAGGTGGCCCCAAAGGCGATGGCCGCGATGATGGGATCGCGCGTCACCATGAGTGTGATGAGACCGATGAAGAGCGCGATGAGACCCGCGAGGCCGACGAGCTCTCCGGGCTTGAGGGTGATGCGCTGGCGAGGTTCGGTCATGAGGCGCTGGGCTCCTTCGTGGTGGCGGACCACCGCAGGCTCAGGCCGGCGATGATCAAAAAGATGCCGAGCATGACGGCATAGGCGCCGAAGAACCCGACGGCACTCACCGGGTCGGCGACGAGTGCGAGCACGACCGCGAGGGCGAGTGTGCCGATACCGATGATGACGCCGTCACGAGCCAGCGGACTGCGATCGCGATGACGGATGCCCCAGACGAGTTCGAGCGCCCCCGCGAGCACGGCGTATCCACCGACGAGCAGCAGCAGCAGCGCGAGCCCGCCACCGAACGTGGCCAGCGCCACGAGCGCGAGCGCTCCGGCGGCGCCGGCGATCACGGCGATGCCGAGGTGCAGCTGCCGCGCCGGTTCGGCACGGGGCAGGCGAACCGCGGTGAGGGCCACCACGAGAGCCGTTGTGACTCCGAAGGTGCCAAAGGTAATAAGACCCAGGGCCGGGGAGTGGTCGGCGGTGAACGTGATGGTCACTCCGACGACCAGCGCCGGCAGTGCCCGCAGCACCGGCGCCAACCACGGCGACCGTAGCGCCGCGCGTTCTTCAGTGATCATCTGGCCATCGTACGGCGGCCGGGCCGAAGGACTCCTGCGAGATCACGAACAACGGCTTGTCGCGAAGCGATGCCGTGTCGATATGCTCGACGGCTATGCAGAGCAACCCGGTCGCTACGACGCAGCGCGGTTCTCACCATCGATCATGGACGGGTGCCGTGATCGCGGTTCTGCTCCTTGTCGTGGCCATTGTCGTCGTGCTCGGAGCTCCTCGAATATTCGGGCCCGAAGCAGGCACGATCGTCGGACTCAGCGCACTGTGGGTGCTCGCCATAATCGCCGTGATGATCGCGACACGGGGGGAAGCGCGGGGCTGGGCCGACATCGGCGTGCACCGCCCGCGGGCACGCGATGTCCTGCTCGGCCTTGGTCTCGGCATCGGACTCATGCTCCTTGTGCCCTTGCTCAGTCTGGGGGCAGGGCTGATCCTGCCGACGACGGGCGGCGGCATCATCGAGGCGACCGCCCAACCGTGGCCGATCATCCTCATCGCGATCGTCACGGCGGCGGTGACGGAGGAGGTGCTCTTTCGTGCGTACCCGATCGAAGGGCTGAAGCGTGTGACCGGGTCGCTGTGGCCGGGGGCGGCCGTCGGGCTCGTGGCTTTCACCGTGCTCCATGCGGGTGGGTGGAGCCCCGCGCACGTGCTGGGCGTCGTTCTACCGCTGGGTCTGCTGCTCGCCCTCATTTACGTGTGGCGCCGCAGCCTTCTCGTGGTGATCATCGCGCATTTCGTGACAGACCTGCCACTGCTGGTCGTGGCGATCGTCGACCAATCCGGGTAGGTAACCTCCGAAACCAGCCGCGCTGTTTTCGCCTCAGCCGCGAGGAAGAGGAGCGCGCGGCCTCATCGGCCGGCGGCCGGGCGAATGGGGTGTCGTATGGCTAGATGCGGGGCATATCGGCGAAGCGCGAGAAGTGGCCCTGGAACGCTACGGTGATCGTCTTCGTCGGACCGTTGCGGTGCTTCGCCACGATGAGATCGGCCTCGCCCGGCCGAGCGCTCTCTTTCTCGAACGCGTTGTCGCGGTGCAGCAAGATCACCATGTCAGCGTCTTGCTCGAGAGAGCCCGACTCGCGCAGGTCGCTCAACGCGGGCATCTTGTCGGCCCGCTGCTCGGGGCCTCGGTTGAGCTGCGAGAGGGCCACAACCGGCACCTGGAGTTCTTTCGACATGAGCTTGAGAGCACGCGAGAACTCGCTGACCTCTTGCTGCCGGCTCTCGACCCGCTTGCCGCTCGTCATGAGCTGCAGATAGTCGATGACGACCATCTTGAGGCCGACCTTCTGCTTGAGCCGTCGGCACTTGGCGCGAATCTCGACGAGAGTCATGTTCGGACTGTCGTCGATGTAGAGCGGCGCATCGTTGATGCGGCCGCGCACCTGCGCAATCGTGGTCCAGTCACGCGCATCGACCGTGCCCTTGCGCATCGACTGCAACGGCACTGAAGCCTCGGCCGACAGCAACCGCATGGCAATCTCGCTGCGGCCCATCTCGAGCGAGAAGATGATGGTCGGCATATCGTGCTTGATCGCCGCGCCGCGCGCGAAGTCGAGCGCGAGCGTCGACTTTCCGAGCGCAGGTCGCGCGGCCACCAAGATCAGTTGACCGCCGTGAAAGCCGTTGGTGAGCTCATCAAGATCGGCGAAGCCTGTCGGCACGCCGGTCATCGACCCATCGCGGCCCTTCGCCGCCTCGATCTCGTCGATCGCCACGGTGACCGCCTCGGTCAGCGGGATGAAGTCTTCGGATTCGACGCCGCCGGCGACTTGGTAGATCTCTGCCTGCGCATTATTGACGAGGTCGGTGACCTCGCCCTCCGAGGCGTAGCCCATCTGCACGATGCGGGTGCCCGCCTCGACGAGCCGTCGCAGCACGGCTTTCTCCGCGACGAGCGAGGCGTAGTAGCCGGCGTTCGCCGCCGTCGGCACGATCGCCGTGAGGGTGTGCAGGTAGTCGGCACCCCCGGCGCGGCCCAAGGCGCCGGCCTTCGTCAGCTCGTCGGTCACGGCGATGACGTCGGTGGGCTCGCCGTGCGAGTAGAGCGTCATGATCGCTTCGAAAATGACCTCGTGCTTGGGGATGTAGAAGTCGATGCCTCGAACAACCTCAATGACGTCGGCGACAGCGTCTTTGCTCAGCAGCATGCCGCCCAGAGCACTCTGTTCGGCGAGAAGATCGTGCGGCGGAACCCGGTCGGGGCCGCGCGAGTCAGAGGTCGCACGCGTTTCAGGAGCAGCCGAGATGTGCGTGATCGACATGGCTTCTCCTTCCTCGCACTCGTGGGCCCGCTCCTGGATGGCGTCACCACCAGGTCTACCCCCAACCCCCGACGAAGGCGGTGACGACGCGCCTCGTGGTGGGTTTGTGAGCGTGACGGTTCACCCTAGGAACGCGCGTGCACGAGCAGCAAACCAGGCTGTGGATAACTCTGTGGAGTTCGGAGGAGAAACGCCGGTCTTCGTGTGAAGAACCTGGGGAAAGTCCTGTGCACAACTGAGCAATTTGCGGGACCAAAATGTTTCTGACCAGCACTTTCATCGTTCACACCTTGTGTGTAGAAACAGCCTTCAACTGCCGCCTGAGACTTGCCCCATCGACGACCGGGCTGTGGACGAACACGCCGCAAACGACTTGACAGCGGGCACAGCAAAGCGGTAGCCAGGCCGGGGCCTGACTACCGCTGTGCAGAGCGTCGTGACTACTTCGCGGCAACGACTTTCAAGGTGATTGTCGCGACAATGCCGTCACGCAGCTTGAGGATCGCCTCGTGCTGTCCCACCGATTTGACCGGCGCGACGAGCTCGACGAGTCGCTTGTCGATCGATCCGAGGCCCGCTGAGGCCACCGCGTCGGCGACATCGGCAGTCTTCACCGAACCGAACAGACGCCCCTCGGCGCCAGCCTTCACCACGAGCGTGACAGGATTCGCCTCGAGACGCGCCTTGAGGTCTTGCGCCTCTTCGATCGTGGCGTGCTCGCGCGCTGCGCGTGCCGCCTTGATCGAGTCGATCTGCTTCTCGGCGCCTCGAGTCCACGCCACGGCGAGACCCTGGGGCACGAGATAGTTGCGGGCGTAGCCGTTCTTGACCTCAACGACATCGCCCGGAGCGCCGAGGCCCGTGACGTCCTGCGTCAGAATGATTTTCGACATCAGATGCTCCTAACGGCCAGCGCCGGCATAGGGGAGCAGTGCCATCTCGCGCGCGTTCTTGACGGCGCGGGCGATGAGGCGCTGCTCCTGCACGGAGACACCGGTGATGCGGCGGGCGCGGATCTTTCCGCGCTCTGAAATGAACTTACGAAGCGTGGCGACATCTTTGTAGTCGATGACGCCAACGCGGATTGCTTTCGCGGGGGCAGCGTTCTTCGCGCCCTTGCCACCGCGAGGCTTGCGGCGGTCGCCGCTGCTCTTGCCAGCCATGTGGTTGTCCTTTGCTTACGGAGAAAAACGAATAGATGCGGTCGACGACCGGATCAGAAGGGGGTGTCGTCCGAGAATG
>JBBQKE010000145.1:0-4810 GCA_038326585.1 Actinomycetales bacterium
TGGCAACCACCACAGCGGCGGCGAAAGCCAGACACACGGCGACGCGTCGGCCCCTGCTTGCGAGTACCGCGACGAACCCTACTGCGATTGCTGGCCACCACACCGCGGCAGGTACTTCGGGGGTCCAGACGAGAAGGCTCGCCCAACCCACACCCACCGACGCAAGCAGTGAAATGCCGATCAGCGCGCGGCGCGGCAGAGCCGGCAGGTCGTAGATCCGAGCGGCAATGCCCCGAGCATCCATGCTGCGTCCTTGGTCGTGCACCGGGAGGGTCACATGCCCTCGTGACCCAACGATACTGCTGGCGCTTCGCTCGGTAGGCGAACGTCGACGGTCGTGCCGCCGCCCGCAGTATCGGTCAGCGTCACGCTGCCACCGAGCCGCTGCTCGACCAGTGCTTTGACGATCGGAAGCCCTAGGCCGGTGCCCGGCACCGATCGGTGCGAATCGAGGGGTGCGCGAGCGAATCGCTCCCACACCAGCTCGCGGTACTCGGGGGGAATGCCGAGCCCCTGGTCGATGACTCGCACCAGGGCACCGTCGCCGTCGCGACGCACCTCGACGGTCACCACGCCGTCATCATGCGAGAACTTCACGGCATTCGAGAGCAGGTTTGCGCAGACCCGCCCCAGTTCACGTGTGCGCGACCGCACCACCACCGGGCCGTCGGGCGCCTCGACCGTGACGGCGACTCGACGGTCAAGAGCCAGCCCTTCCGAGTCGCGCGCGCACTCGTTCGCCATGCGCACCAGATCGATCGGCTCGGGAAGCGAGTGCGGCCCGCCGAGCGCGCTCAACCGGCTGAGCTCGAGCACGTCATCGATGACGTCAGCGAGTCGGCGGGCGTTGCGCGCGATGATCTCGCCAGCCTGCGCGGCCTCGGGCGGCAGCGTGGCGCTGCTCAACTGCTCGCTGAAGCCCAGAATGCTCGTCACCGGGGTGCGCAACTCGTGACTCACGGCCGAGATGAAGTCGTCTTTCTGCGCGTTGAGGCGTCGCAGCTGTTCGGCGCTGTCGAGCGCCAGACGCTCGCGCTCGTTACGCTCAGTCGCATCGGTAATGACGATGGTCACCAGCACCGGCCCGTCAGCAGACCGACGCTCGGCGATTGAGGCGTCGAACGTGCGGCCCGCGCGCTCGAACGCCACCTGCTCTGACGCTGCCCTCTCGATCACGCGGTCGATCGCCTCGACCCCGAAGGGCGGGCCATGGTCACCGATCACCCGCCGGGCTCGCTCATTGCGCGCCACGACACGAAGGCCCGTCTCGGTGCGTTCGGCGATGACGATGCCTACGTCGGCCGCCACGATGCCCTCCCGCAGGACCTCCTCTTGCGCTCGCAGCCGATTCACGACCGCGTACCAGTCAGCTCGCGCAGAACAGATCAACAGTGCGGTGATGGAGTACACCAGCAAGAAGATTTGAATGAGCACCACCGGCGTGCGCCCGCCGTCGTCGAATGCCGCGAACGGACCCCCGCCGAGGGTCGTGAGCACGATTACCGCGACCGGCATCACCAGCATCTGCGTGGCGCTCACGAGTAAGGGGAAGCGGAACGCCGACCACAGAAATGCGACGAGCGGCGTGAAGGCGACGGGCCAGGTGTTTCCCGGCCAGAAGACCACGGCGACCAGCGCGATCAAGAATGCGGACTGCACCACAACCTCGACCCACCGTCGGCCAAGGCCTCGTGTGATGGGAACCAGCACGACGGGCAGCATGACGAGCGTCGCCGACGCGTGTGAGGCCGTCAACTGCCCGAACGCCTCCAGCGGTGCGCGCTGCACGAAAATCGTCGCGACAGTGGCGAGGATGAGCCCCGAGGCCGCCGCAGCGGCCAACGCCACCGCAATGAATCGAATTGCCTGCCGCAAGCTCGACAGTCGTGCGGGCTTGCCCGCCGGAGCGAGCAGAGCGGCGATGATGATGACCTCAACCGTGTTGCCGACACCCAACAGCAGCGCGAAGAAGGGGTCGCGGCCCGCCAACAGGTTTCCGGCGCCGGTCGCGACGACAACGAGCAGAATCACAAGCCAGCGCTCGCGACCGCGAGCGAGCATCCCCGCCGCCGACGCGAAGCCCGCCGCTGGCCACCAGGCAGCCAATTGCGGGTCGGCAATGCTGTATTGCACCGCCGCGTAGGCGGCTGCCGCTGCCGCGACCAGCAGCAACACGATGGCCCCACGGCGTACGAGATCAGTGGCGACGGCGAGGCGCGCGATGATGCTCATCGTCACTCGTCACTCCTCACTCGTCACTCCTCACTCGTCGAAGAGCGATGCTCGGCTTGCCGCGATCGGTGTTCTGCGTGAGAGACTAACGCCAACGACCGCGGTGGGGGTGGGGTGTGGCGCAAATCTTGATCGTCGAGGACGAACCCGACGTACTGCTCTTGCTCGAGAACCGCATGCGCGCCGCCGGGCACGAGATCGAGAGCGCGATGGACGGCGAGACCGCTCTGGAGATGCTCGCGATAAAGCGTCCCGATGTGATCGTGCTCGACTGGATGATGCCCCGCGTTACGGGCATTGACGTGCTCGAGAAGTTGCGCATCGACGACCCCGATCACACGGTCAAGGTGCTGATGCTCACCGCGAAGTCGCAGCAGGCCGACACCGATCGCGCCTTTGCAGCCGGCGCCGACGACTACATCGTCAAACCCTTCAGCTCGCGCGACCTCATCGACCGCGTAGCCGCGCTCGCTGGCGAATAACCGTCGCGACTACTCGCCTGAGGCCGGGCCGATCTCGGTGCGGTGAAAGTTCTGCCATGAGCGCGATGCCGTCGGGCCGCGCTGGCCCTGGTACCGATTGAGGTAGGCGCCCGTGCCGTAAGGATTCTCGGCCGGTGAGCTCAGCCGGAAGAAGCAGAGCTGGCCGATCTTCATGCCCGGCCACAGTTTGATCGGCAGCGTCGCCACGTTGCTGAGCTCGAGCGTGACGTGCCCCGTGAAGCCCGGGTCGATGAAGCCCGCCGTCGAGTGCGTCAGCAGGCCGAGGCGGCCGAGTGAACTCTTGCCCTCGAGCCGTGCCGCGACGTCGTCGGGCAGGCTGACCTGCTCGTAGGTCGACCCGAGCACGAACTCGCCGGGGTGAAGAATGAACGGCTCGTCGGCCTTCGCCTCGACCAATCGCGTCAACTCGGGCTGTTCTTCTTGCGGGTCGATGAACGGATACTTGTGGTTGTCGAACAGCCGAAAGAGCGAGTCGAGTCGCACATCGACGCTCGAGGGCTGCACCATCGCGAGGTCGAGCGGTTCGAGGCCGATGCGACCCGATGACAGTTCGGCCCGGATGTCGCGGTCACTCAGCAGCATGCCGTCAGCCTAGCGAGGTGGCGGGGTTCGCTAGACTGGCGATGCACCCCAGCGGTGCAACTGGGGATGTAGTTCAATGGCAGAACTTCAGCTTCCCAAGCTGATAGCGCGGGTTCGATTCCCGTCATCCCCTCCACCCGCCGAAACCACCTCGGCACGACGCTCGACGCGCAGACGTTGCCGCATCTGTCCGCGCGTTTTCCCCTCGCTCGCACTACGTCAAAGAACTTCCAATCCACTTTGCGTGGGGTGCCGAACTTCATGCACACGCAAGGGGGAGAGATGAGAACAGCGATGAGTCGAGCACTCGTGGCCGTGGCAGCGGTGGGGGCCGCTGTCATTCACGGTGCCGCGGCCGCGACGACGACCGTGGGGAGCGTCGGCGCTGTTCTCGTGGTGGTGGCGGCCGCCGAGCTGGCGATCGCGGTGGGGGCCGCGAGTTCAGCTCGGTGGCTCCCGGCCCCCCGCACGGTAGCTCTGCTGCTCGTGACTCCGGTACTGCTCTGGGCGGCGCTGCTGCTGGTCGCCGTCACCGCCGATTCGCCGGCCCTGGCGAGCACGCTCGCGACCGCTCCGCTCGCCGGGGCATCACTTCTGGGGCTGGCTGGGGCCGCATTCGCGGGGGTGGATGCGCGGCGCACGCGGGTGGGGGCCCGCGTGCGCCCCGCCCGCGCAGGAGTCGCCGTGGCCACCGCTGCGATACTCACCGCACTGGTCGTGGCACCCTCGGTGGCGGCGATCGCGCCCGCGCCGTCCCTGGCGCAGGCACCAGAGATCGTCGAGCAGGCGATCGTGTTCGGCGATCACGGCGGGCACCACGGGCACGACGGCATGCTGCCCGATGAGCCCGGGCACGCGGATCACACCGACTGAGCGACCGCACGCCCGATCAGGGGCTCGACATCGGCCATGAAGCGCCGCACGTTCTCGTCGACGATGATGTCGCTTGGTCGCAGAGGTCGTGCCAGGTGCAGACCGTCGAGTGATCGGATGCGGCTCAGCGCCACATAGGTCTGTCCGGGGGCGAAGGCGCGCGGGCCCAAGTCGACGATCGCCGCGTCATAGGTCGAACCCTGTGACTTGTGAATAGTCACGGCCCACGCCAACCGCAGCGGAAACTGCGTGAACTCGGCGACGATGTCTTTCGACACCCGCTTCGTCGCGCTCGAGTAGGTGTAGCGGTACTTCTCCCACGTCGCCGGCACGACCTCGTGACTCTCGCCATCGACCTCGACGAACACCGTGCGGCCGATGCGTTCGACCGTGCCGAGCGAGCCGTTCACCCAGCGCGGAGTACCGTCACCACCGGTGTCATTGCGCAAGAACATGACCTGCGCCCCGATCTTGAGCTGCAACTCTTCGTCAGCGGGGTAGCCACCTTTCGGCCCGAACTCGCCCTGGACGTCGGCCCGGGCAGTCTTGTGCTCGCCGGGCAGCCTGCGCAGGGCATCCATATTGATGCGCGTCACGGTCGCGTTCGTCGTGGCCAGGGT
>JBBQKE010000146.1:0-4784 GCA_038326585.1 Actinomycetales bacterium
TTGGGCAGTGGTGCCACCACGCTGTGGCTCGCGCTTGCTGCGCGACGTCGCGGCGATGACGTGCGCATCGTCTCGCTCGACACGTCGGCTGAGTGGGCGGCCGTCACGCGGCGGGCGCTCGATCGCAACGGAGTGGATGCTCTCGTCGACCTGCGCGTCGCCGAACTGGTCACGGTCTCAACGGTTGAGGGTGACCAGCTCTGGTACGACTCGTCGGGCTACGACGACCTTGCGAGCATCGCCCTGCTGTTCATTGACGGGCCTCCCGGCGCAACCGGGCCGATGGCACGCTACCCGGCTGTCGAGGTGCTGGGCCGGCGATTGGTGAAGGGTTCGATCGTGGTGCTCGACGACACTGATCGAGCCGACGAGCGTGAGATCGTGCAACGCTGGCTGGCCGCTGAGCTGCCGGCCGGGCGACTGCAGCAGGTCGAGCAGCGCGAGCGTACGGTGATTCTGCGGCTCAGTTGAGTGCGCGGGCGGTCTCGCTAGGGTTGCCTCGTGCTCATCACGCCGCTCGAGATCGCCGACGCCCACCTCATCGAGCCTCCGGTCTACGGCGACTCGCGCGGCCTGTTTCTCGAATGGTTCAGGGCCGATCGCCTCGCGAGCGTCATCGGGCGCGAGGTGCCGATCGTGCAGGCGAACACCTCGGTGTCGGCCGCGGGCGTCGTGCGGGGCATCCACTTCGCCGACGTGCCGCTCGGCCAGGCGAAGTACGTCTCGGTCACGCGCGGATCAATCGTCGACTATGTGGTCGACCTGCGCGTCGGCTCACCGACCTTCGGGCGATGGCAGGGCGTCGAGCTGAACGCCGACAACCGCCACGCCCTGTTTCTCGCCGAGGGGCTCGGCCACGCGTTCGTGTCGCTCGCCGACGATACGTCGGTCAGCTACCTCGTCACCGACATTTTTCGGCCTGAACGCGAGCACGCTGTCAACCCGCTCGACGCCGAGCTGGGTCTCGACCTCGCGCAGCGCACCGATGCGTCGCTGCAGTTCTCGCCGAAAGACGAAGCGGCGCCGTCACTCGCCGAGGCACTCTCCGCGGGTCTGCTGCCCACCTGGGAGGCCTGCCAAGAACGGTATCGAGCTCTGGCCGTCTGATGAGCGTGCTCGTCATCAGCCACAGCACGGCCGACCACCTCGGTGGCGCCGAGCGCTCACTGCTGGCGCTACTGGAGGACTGGCGCGAGGCCGACCCCTCGCTCGATCCGGTCGTGGTCGGTCCGGCGGCGGCCGCGATGCACGACGAACTGCTCGACCGAGGCATCGAGTCGATCGTGCTGCCGATGACGGGTTGGGCGGTCTTCGAGGCCGGCGGCGGCGGGGCACAACGGCGGCTGCGGGCTCGCGAGAATGCGCTCGCGACGCGCGCGTTGCTCGACCTCATCGACGATCGCCGGCCGCACCTCGTGGTGACGAACACTCTCGTGCTGCCTTGGGGCGCGGTCGCGGCGGCCGAGCGCGGCGTGCCGCACGTGTGGTTCGTGCGAGAGTTCGGCGAGCGCGTGCAGGGCTTTCTCTGGCACGAGGGTCGCGAGGCTGCGCTGCGCGACATCGGCGCGCTGTCGACCGCTGTCGTGGCGAACTCGAGCGCCGTCGCCGGCATGCTGCGCCCATTCGTCGACGAGGGTGCGCTCACCGTGAGCTTTCCGCCCGTCGATCTCGGGCGGGTGCGGGCGCTGGCGGAGCATCCGACCGCATCGCCCTTCTCGACGGATGCTGCGCTCACGGTCGGCGTGCTCGGCCGGGTCACCCGCAGCAAGGGCCAGTGGCGTCTCGTCGAGGCGCTGGGACGCGCCGCGACGGCGGGCATTGAGGTGTGCTTCGTGGGGGCTGTGCTCGACCGCGGTGCCGAGGCGCAGCTGACGACGCGTGCTCGCGCGGTCGCGCCGAGCGCCCGACTGGTGTTCGCCGGCGAGCAGCAGAACCCGTTCGCGTGGGTGCGCGCGGCCGATGTCGCGGTGATACCCAGCGAGAAGGAGGCGTTCGGGCGCTCGACGCTCGAGTGCCTGGCCCTCGGGCTGCCCGTGGTGACGACCTCGAGCGGCGCCGGCGCCGAACTGGTCGAGCACGATGTCAGCGGTCTGCTCGTCGACCCCGACGACGTGTCGGCGCTCGCCGCGGCGCTCGACCGCTACGCGAGCGAACCGGGCCTCATCGCCGCGCACGCCGCCGCCGCGCGCGTGCGCGCCGAGACGCTGGCGAGTCGCGAGCTCGGTCTGGGTGCTGCGATTGAGGTGCTGCAGTCGGCGGTGGGTGCAGTGCCCGCGACGCTGCCGCCGCGCTGGCGCGCCTGGGTCGACGAGCTCGATGCCACAGCGAGTGCGCCCTCGGGCGAGCGGCTGCTGCGCGTGCGCGCGGCGCTCAGCACGGTCGTGCGCCGGGGGGCTCGGGGGCTGAGGCACCCGGTGCGGGCATGCCGCCGCGTCATCGCGTCGCTGCGGCGGCGCGCCGATCTCTGAGCGCGCTCGATACGATAGCCCCCATGACGTACGCCACCCGGTCGGCCGCCCGCTGATGCGCGGCATCATTTTGGCTGGCGGCTCTGGGTCGCGGTTGTGGCCCATCACGCAGGGCATCTCGAAGCAGCTCATGCCCATCTATGACAAGCCGATGATCTACTACCCGCTGTCGACCCTCATGACGGCCGGGGTGCGCGAGGTGCTTGTCATCACGACTCCCGAACACCGCGAGCAGTTCGCATCGCTGCTCGGCGACGGCTCGCGCCTCGGCATGCGCATCGACTATGCCGTGCAGCCGAAGCCCGAAGGGCTCGCGCAGGCCTTCATCATCGGCGAGCACTTCATCGGCGACGAAACGGTCGCCCTCGTGCTCGGCGACAACATTTTTCACGGCGCCGACCTCGATCGTGCGCTCACGCAGAGCGATGAGCTCGACGGTGGGCTCATCTTCGCCTACGAGGTGGCCGACCCGAGCGCGTATGGAGTCGTCGAATTCGACGACTCGATGACGGCGGTGTCGATCGAAGAGAAGCCGGCCGAGCCCAAGAGCAGCTTCGCCGTGCCGGGGCTCTACTTTTACAGCTCTGACGTCGTCGAGATCGCGAAGTCGATCGCGCCGAGCGAGCGGGGTGAACTCGAGATCTCGTCGGTCAACGAGCACTACTTGCGCGAGGGCCGGCTGGTCGTGCGTCCGCTCGACCGCGGAACGGCCTGGCTCGACACGGGCACCGTGGGCTCGATGATGGAGGCCGCCGAGTATGTGCGCGTGATCGAGCACCGCCAGGGGCACAAGATCGGCTGCATCGAAGAGGTTGCCTGGCGCAATGGCTGGGTGACCGATGCCGAGCTGATGACCCTGATCGAACCGCTGCGCAAGAGCGGCTATGGCGAATATCTCGAGAGGCAGTTGCATCGTGCTCGCTGAACTGAAAGCGCAGCTCAAGCGCCTGCTGACGCCGTTGCTGCGATTCAGCCGCACCGAGATCATCGCGATTCTCGCGCTCGCGATGCAGCCGCTCGTGCTCGTGCTCGTGGGTCTCATCATCGCGGCGATCGAATACCCGTGGCTGATGCTCGTCTGGCTGCTGCAGCTCGTCGCGATGTTGGTCTGGGCGGCTGTGCTCGCCCGCCGACGTCTGCCGAACCGCATCGAGAACCGCCACAACCCGCAGGTCAACGGCTTTCTCACGCCGCAGCTGCTTGACGACGCGGTCGAGAGCGGCGCGCTGCTGCTGGCTCCCGACGCGCAGCGGCGCAGCATCAACCGCCTGCTCGAGCGCGCGAGCAACGATGAGTTGATCGCCTATGCCGTGCACGCAGGCACGCGCGAGCTCGCCGACGCGGTGGCTCTCAAGTCGACCTCGGGTGCACTGGGTCTCGACGGCCTGCTTGCCGTCGCTCGTCTCGAGGCGGATGCCCGCACGCGCTCACTCGGAACCGTCGACGCCGATCTGCTCACCGGTCTTGCCCGGCTCGCCGCGGTGCACGATCTTGGTGACGGGGCACTCGACGCTCTGCTCGACCTGGTGGTGGGCGTCGCCCCACAAGCGTCAGATGAGTCACGCCTGCGCATCGCTGAGTTGTGTGTCGGCAACGGTCGGCGCGCCGACGCCGCGAGAGTGCTCGATCTCGTGATGACCGAGTCGTGGCAGCGTCGACTTCTTCTCGCCGACCTCGTCAACCCCTTCAGCGACTCGGCCACGAAGACCGACGACGACACCGTAGCGGCCTGGCTGACGCTCGCGAACGCGTCGTTCCACGCCGCCGGTCTCGAACCCATTTCCCTTGTGCCCGGTGACGACGTCGCTTTCGATCGCCTCGCGGCCGCAACGCCGGTCAGCGTCACGGGCGGGCCCCTGGTCACCGTGATCATGAGCGCGTACCGGCCCGATGAGCAGGCGCTGCACGCCGTGCGGTCGATCATCGATCAGACCTGGCACGAGTGGGAGCTTCTCGTCATGGACGATGCCTCGGGCCCCGAGTTCGACGAGATCTTCGCGTCGATCGCCGCGCTCGATGACCGCGTGCGCGTCGTGCGCAACGACGTGAACGCGGGCACCTACGTGCGCCGCAACGATGCCCTGGCGCTCGCACGCGGCGACTTCGTCACTATGCAAGACAGCGACGACTGGAGTCACCCGCGGCGACTCGAGTTGCAGGTTCGCCACCTCGACGAACACACCTCGGTGCCGGCCAATCTCACGTCGGCACTGCGGGTTACGAGCGAGCTGCGCTTCACTCAGGGCCGGGGCCTCTACTTGCGGCTGGCCGAGCCGTCGCTCATGTTTCGGCGGCAGCTCGTCGTCGACCGCATCG
>JBBQKE010000147.1:0-4768 GCA_038326585.1 Actinomycetales bacterium
AAATTCGGGGTTTTTGGTCGCGAACAAGGCCGAGTTTCCCTGCGCGTGTCCCCCAAAATGCTGACTGCGTACCCGCGGCGCGTTCGACACTATGGAACACGTCAGGTGATGCTCTCAGAGCACACCACCGATCGGCACAACTGCACGGGTAGCAGTGTGTGATTGGGGGGCGAGGGAGAGCTGCATTCGGGTTGTTGCTCTCCCTCGAAATGTTGAGAAGGGCCGGAGTTGGGTACTCCGGCCCTTCCAACATTAAGTCGTCACACTGAGGTTCTGGGAATCTCGAGCCACAGGTCGACGACGTCGTCATCGTCGTCATGGCTGTGGCCGAGATCGCGGGCGTGCCCGCCGCTCACCGACGTCAGACCCACGACGGTGACCGCAACATCCGAATCGATGGGTGCCGTGCGGGCGATCACGCGCATCGCCGCGGTCGTGCGAATGGCCTCGGCCAGCGCGTTCAGCACCCGGTCGCGGCTGGGCTCGTCGAGCTCGTCGAGACCGCCCTCGTCGAGCAGATTGACGGATGCGCCCCGTCGGCGCGCGGCCATGACCTCGTGACGTACGGCGTCGTTGAGCAATCGGCGGCCTCGGATCTCGTCGCGGATCGCACCCTCGAGGTGCAGGCACTCTTGACGCTGCTCGTGCGTGAGATCCCCGACCGATGCCTCAATGATCTGCAGCATGGGCACTGCTGTCGTTCCCGTCTGACCGAGCCGAAATTGACGTTCGTAAAGGTGTGCTTCTTGCGCAGCCTGCCAGTCGGTCGCCTCGCGCTCAGCTTGCGCGAACCGGGCCGCGTCGGCCGAGGCCTTGAGCAGTGCGCGCGACAGAATGTGCGAGACCGCCACCCATGCCGCGCTGCCGATGACGCCGATGCCGAGCAGCAGCAGCGGGCCTCCCCAGACGATGGTCTGCACGACGAGCGCGGCGATACCGATCCAGGCGAACAAGTGGCGGCGGCGTGTCGAGGTGATGGTCATGAGCGTGCCGACTGCCGCGACATACCAGGTCGCATAGCCAAGCCCGCCCTCACGCGACGGATCGAGCTCGGGCGTGATGAGCAGCGTCATGGCGATGCAGACCACCACGTTTGTCACGGCAAGCGCCGAATGCATGCGCTCAGGCTGACCCGGCATGAGGCTGAGCGCTGTGGCCGATGCGTAGAGCGCCATAGCAGCGAGAACCGGCAACGGGTTCGCGGGCACATCAATCGTGTAGAGCCCGAGCACGACGTGGTACGCCGAGAAGATCGCCGCCATCGTGACGATCAGAGCGCGGGGAACCCCGATTCTCATGCGTCGGCTCCCTCGTCATCGGCGAGCTCGAGCGATTCGGGCACGAAGACCGGCCACGCCAGGGTGACGACCGTTCCCTTGCCCGGCGCCGAGACGACCTCGGCGAGGCCGCCGGCACTGGCCGTGCGCTCGATGATCGACCGACGCACCCCGAGTCGCGCGTCGGGTACGTGCACGAGGTCAAAGCCCTGACCAGAGTCACCGACCTCGATCTCGACGGCTCCGCCGTGCACACCCGAGACTCGCAACCATCGGCGAACCTCGGGGCCTCCGGCGTGCTGCACACTGTTGACCATCGCCTGCACCGTCGCCGAGAAGAGCGCTTCAGCTTGGGCTGACGGGATCACGCGTGTGTCGAGCGAGCGCACCCGCACGGCAAACGGTGCCTGCATGGCACGAGCAGCCGTGACGATGCGATCAGCGAGCTGCCGCAGACGCACGGTCGACCCGTCATCGGGCGAGACGAGCGCCGCCTCGCGCAAGTGCTGCATCGCGTTCGACGCCATCTGCGCCGCGAGTGCCTGCTGCTCGCGCGATTCGGCACGGGCGGCCGTGAGCAGGGTGGTGAGCACACTGTCGTGCACGATCGAGTCGACGTGCACCCGCTCGACCTCGGTGGCATGCTGACGCACCGCCCGGGCGTAGCGGTCGAGTGCCGTGCCCTGCGCCTCGTCGACCGACGTCGCGGCCACACGCGTCATGGTCACGATCACGAGCACGGCTCCGCCCAGAATGATGGCGTACACGGCGTCGAACACGCCGAGCTGCCACGGCGCCTCGCCGCCGGCCGGAGTCACTCGGATCACGCCGTAGATGATCGGCACCACGATGAGGTACGCGAGGGCCCGTCGCACGGAAAACCCGATGGCGGCGGTCGCCGTCGCGACTGTCGTGAGTTGGTACAGCCAGTGGTTGCCGACCTGCGTCACGGCGGGGTCAGCCAGGAAGAACGGCCAGGTCAGCAGTGCTGCCACGTAGACGAACGACACGAGCAGGTGCGAGCCGATGACCCACCGCTTGATCGTCGAGCACAGCAGAGCGACGACGAGAGAGCCAAACATGGCCACCACCGTGATGGCCGCCCACACCGGCTGGCCGAGGTGGTACTGGTCGAGCAAGAGCGGAACAGCCTGCAGGCCGAAGACAATGCCAAACCAGGCGACCGAGCGAGAGATGACCGTGTCGACACGTTTGCGGCTCAGCGGAGTGCGGGCCGACTTGCTCGTGCCCGCCCCGACCGCGAGCACCTTAGGCGGAGTCATCACCGTCGGGTTCGAGACCCGGAAGGATTCCGTCTTCGACGGCGCGCCGCAGCAGATCGACCTTCGTCGGCGCCGGGCGCCCGACCTCCACGTACTTGGCGCGGATGCGATCGAGGTATTCCCGGGCGGTCGAGTAGCCGATGCCCAGTTGTTGAGCAGCAAGCTTGAGCGGCAGCCCACTGGCATAGAGGTGCAGAATCTCGCGCTCGCGTCGACCCAGCTGGGCCTTCGCGAAATCGCGGTCGGCGTCGATCGCGCTCGCCCATTCAAGGTTGTTGAGCACGTCGCCACGAGCCACGGTCTCGGCGGCGGCGATCACTGTGCTCGTTGCCGACGACTTGGGAATCACGCCGGCCGCTCCGGCGGCGAGGGCTTCGCGAACGCTTGCGACGCGATCAGCGATCGAGTGCACGAGCACCGCGCTGCCGGTCGCCTGCACCGCCTTGACGTTCTCGGTCACGCTCGAGCCGTCGCCCAGCGAGAGGTCGAGCACGACGACGTCGATCTCGCGACCGTTGAGGCCCTCAACAAGCTCGGGCACGCTCGCCGCGGTGTCGACAACATCGAAACCAGCGTTGGCGAATGCAGCTTGCAGACCAAGGCGCACCGATTCGTGGTCGTCGACGATCGCGACACGCACGTGCTTGCTGGTCGAAGCCACCACGAGAATCGAGCCTTGCCCTTCACCGATGAGGGTGCTCAAGCCGAACTGACCCAGACGCACCAAGGGCTCTATGCTAGCGGCGGCATGCCCGCGACGGGGGCATTCGTTGAGCGGCGAGTCCACCGCCCGGGGGCGGCCGTCAGTCGCGCACGAGCGTCGCCACGGCCTCAACATGGTGCGTGTGCGGGAACAGGTCGAAAGCACGGATGCGCGCCAGGCGGTAGCCCGACTGGGCCGCCAGGGCGACATCGCGCGCGAGCGCGACCGGGTCGCACGCCACATAGACGAGCTGGGCGGGAGCCAGCGTGCCGAGCAGCGCCATGACGTCGGTGCCGGCGCCCGACCGCGGCGGATCGAGCACGACCGTCGCCGACCGCAGTCGTTCACGATCGCCCGCCGAGGCACTCGACTCGAGCGAACGCAGCCAACGGTCGACCCGCCCGCTCTCGGCCGAAGCACCGAGCCACTCGGCGAGGTTCTCAGACGCGTGATCGGTGGCGCGCTCGTCAGACTCGACGCTCGTGATGCGCGTCTCGGCACCGAAGCGGTCGGCCACCGCGGCGGCCAGCAGCCCCACGCCGCCGTAGAGGTCGAGGTTCTCGGCGCGCGGGTCGAAGCGGTCGGCGTCGATCGCCTCTTGCACCGCGAGCGTGAGCGCGGCCGCCGCTGAGCGGTGCACCTGCCAGAAGCCGGTGTCGTCGAGCTGAAAACGTCGATCTCCGACGAGCTCGGCGATCACGGTGGGCTTCTGCTCGCCGATCACGAGCCGCGGTTCGCCCACGCTCGGCGCGAGCACGTCGACGGTGCCGAGCCCGACGAAGCGCTCGGAGAAGGGGGTGATGGCCTGCACGGCGGGCGTCGCGAGCGGGGCATCCGTCACCGGAATCACCGTGTGCGAGCGCGACGCCATCGGACCGAGTCGGCCCTGGTCGTCGACGTGCAGGCGGATGCGGGTGCGCCAGCCGAGGCCGTTCTCGGCGTCGTCCCCCGGCAGTGCCTCGACGAGCACGTCACTCTCGAGGCCGGCCATGCGCTGCAGCGACTCGGCGAGCACCTGCCGCTTGAGCTCGCGCTGGTGGGCGAGGGCGATGTGGCCGAACTCGGCGCCGCCGACGCGCGAACGGGGGTCGCGCTCGAGACTGGCAGCACCCCAGACATGCGGCCGGCGGTGCTCGCTGGCGTCGAGCACCTCGACCGTGTCAGCGCGCCAGAAGCTCTTCTTGCGATCGTCGCTCACCCGCGCGCGCACGGTCTCACCCGGAATCGCGTCGCTCACGAACACCACCCGGCCGTCGAGTCGCCCGACCGCGATACCGCCGTGGGCGATCTTGTCTACGGTCAGTTCGATCTGCGTGCCGATGTTCTCGCCCATCGCTCCAGCCTAGGCGCGCCGCGGTGTTCGCAACTCAGGCCGAGATGACAGGGGGGGTGTGGTGATCGATCACTGGTGTCACTTCTGCCTGAGTTGCGAACAGGGGCCCGTACGATCGAGCCGTGCGCCTGTATCTCGCCTCGACCTCGCCCGCCCGCCACGCGACCCAGCG
>JBBQKE010000148.1:0-4767 GCA_038326585.1 Actinomycetales bacterium
AATGCCGCCTACGGATCCGCCGTCAGTTGCGACGGTGGAGTCGTGTGGCGCGCATCCACCACGATCGCGGCCAATGACAACCTCGAGTCGGAAGACAACGTCGCGGCGCTCTCGGGCACTGTCGTGACGGCCTTGTGGAGCGAGTACGACGCCGATCTCGACAACACGCTCGCGTATGCCTCGTCGATCGACGACCCCTGTTCCGTCGCCGAAGCGATCGTCGACGAGCCTGAACTCGCGGCGACGGGAGCGAGCGATCTTTCGGTCGCGGCCCTCATCGCAGCCGTCGGGATGCTCGCCGCGGGCCTCATCGTCGTCGGCGCTCGGCGGGCCTCAGCCCGGCGCTAATTCTCAACGCAGAACATCTCTCGGCTCCGCCATACTGGGCTCATGTTCCTCGACACGATCAACCAGTTCTTCACGCAGATCGTCGGCATCAGCGTTGCCGTCGTCATCGTTCTCATCGTCATCATCGTGCTGCTGCGCAGCATCAAGGTGGCCAAGCCCGATGAGGCGATCATCGTCACGTCGCGCCAGCGCACGCCGAAAGAGCGAGAGCAGAATCACGAGAAAGAGAACGTCGGCCAGAAGGTCGTCTTCGGCTCGCGCGTCTTCGTCAAGCCGATCATCGAGGCCTACTTCAAGCTCAGCCTGCGGTCGCGCCAGCTCAACGTGCAGGCCACGGCGCAGACGCGCGACGCCATCACGATCAAGGTCAACGCCGTCGCCGTCGTCAAGGTCGGCGGCTCAGAGGCCATGGTGCGCGCCGCAGCGCAACGATTCCTCAACCAGCAGGATCAGATCGAGTCGTCGACCGAAGAGGTGCTGAGCGGCTCGGTGCGTTCGATCGTCGGTCAGCTCACCGTGACCGAGATCATCACGAACCGTTCGGCGCTGCAGGAGCAGGTGCTCGAGGCCGTGCGCGAGGCGCTCGACATTCAGGGCTTGCAGATCGACACCCTGCAGATCAAAGAGATTGACGACGACAACGGCTACATTCGCGACCTCGGGCGTGCCGAGGCCGCGCGGGTGAAACAGGTCGCCGAGATCGCCGAGGCGCAGGCCCAGCAGGCGTCAGAAGAAGCGCGCATCTCAGCCGCTCAGAAGATCGCCGAGAGCCAGCGCGCCCTCGATCTGCGCAATGCCGAGATTCAGAAAGAGACCGACAAGGCTCGTGCCGAAGCCGCGGCCGCAGCCCCGCTCGCCGATGCGATCGCGCAGCAGGAGGTCGTGAGCCAGCAAGAGGTCACCGCGCAGAAGCGCGTCGGTTTGCGCAAGCAAGAGCTCGACGCCGAAGTGCGCGCCGTCGCCGATGCCCAGGCCTACTCGATCGAGAAAGAGGCATCAGCCGCCGCCTCAGCCTCAGTCGCGGCCGCCAATGCTGCTCGCGAGTCGCGCATCGCCGCCTCTGAAGCACTCAAAGCCGAGGGTGATGCCGAAGCCAGTGCGATCCGCGCCCGCGGTACGGCCGAGGCAGACTCGACCCGCGCCCAGGCCGAAGCGCTGGCCGAGCGCGCCGAAGCGCTGCTCAAGCAGCGCATCATCGACCAGCTGCCCGAGATCGTGCGCGCCGCCGCTGAACCGCTGGGGGCCATCCAGAACATGACGGTCATCTCGTCGGACGGCACCGGCACCAACCAGCTCGGTGAGAACGTGGCCGGCCAGTTGGCCACGTCGACGAAGATCATCAAAGATCTCGTGGGCATCGACATCGCCGAGCTCATCAACGGCAAGGTCGTGGGCGAGGCGACGGGGGCCGCCGTGGCGAAAGGTGCAGCAGCTGCGCCTTCACCGCGGCGAAAGAACGCCGATTCTTGACGACGTGAGCCGGGGCAGCATGACCTGCTCAGGCTCTCGCGCTAGCTAGCGTTGAGGCATGACCGACGACGTTCTCGCCCAGCGCGACGCCTGGAAGGCGCGCGAGACCCTTGCCGAGCAGCTGATTCCGCTGATCGGCCGCCTCTACCGCGAGCACGGGGTGATCACGTCGATTCACGGACGCCGCCTGATCAACCAGTCGGCGATCGGAGTCATCAAGGCCCACCGCTATGCGCACCACGTCACGGGCTCGGTGCTGCCGCTCGAGCAGACGAAGCAGGTGCTGGATGCCCTGCTCACGCTCGACCACGGCCCCACCTCGCTCGACATCGCGCGCCTGCTGCTCGACTACGACGAGCACGGCGGTGACAGGTCGCTCGTCGATTACCTGCGTGACGCCCTCGCTCCCAGTCAGAAGGCGTCGCGACCGTCGGGCGGCACCGACGTCGTGCTGTACGGCTTCGGTCGCATCGGGCGGCTGCTGGCGCGCATCCTGATCGCACACGCTGGCAACGGTGCCCAGTTGCACCTGCGCGCGATCGTTGTTCGACGCGGTGGCGAGAACGACCTCATCAAGCGCGCGAGCCTGCTGCGTCGCGACTCGGTGCACGGCCCGTTCGACGGCACGATCAGCGTCGACACCGAGGCGAACACGATTCTCGCGAACGGCACGCTCATCCAGGTCATCTATGCCAACGATCCGAGCACGATCGATTACACCGTCTACGGCATCACCGACGCGATCGTGGTCGACAACACCGGTCGCTGGCGCGACGAAGTGGGGCTGTCGCAGCACCTGCGGTCAACGGGAGTCGCTCGAGTGCTGCTGACGGCGCCGGGCAAAGGCGCGCTGCCCAACATTGTGCACGGCATCAACGAGGCGACGATCACCCCTGACGACCGCATCGTCACGGCAGCCTCGTGCACGACGAACGCCATCACCCCGGTGCTTAAAGTGCTGCACGACGAGTACGGAGTCGTGCACGGCCATGTCGAGACGGTGCACTCGTTCACCAACGATCAGAACCTCATCGACAACTTTCACCAGGGCGACCGCCGGGGCCGCTCTGCTGCGCTCAACATGGTCATCACCGAGACGGGCGCGGCGAAGGCGGTCGCGAAAGCCTTGCCGGCGCTCGCGGGCAAGCTCACCGGCAACGCCATTCGGGTGCCCACGCCGAACGTGTCGATGGCGATTCTCAACCTCCGGCTCGAGCGCCCGACCACGCGCGACGAGGTGAACCGCTTCATGCGCGAGACCTCGCTGCACTCGAGTCTTCGGCAGCAGATCGACTACATCGAGTCGCCCGAGGTGGTGTCGACCGACTTCATCGGTTCGCACCGCGCGGGCATCGTCGACGGGCTTGCGACCATCTGCACGGGCGACAACCTGATCGTCTACGTCTGGTACGACAACGAATACGGCTACAGCTCGCAGGTGATCAGGGTGCTCGAAACCATGGCGGGCAGTCACCCCGCGGTCGTGCCCGAGCGCGTCGGGGCCTAGCCTCGCCGCTCAGCGGAACGCCGCGATACCCGTGATCGCGTTCCCCAGAATGAGCGTGTGCACGTCGTCGGTGCCCTCATAGGTGCGCACTGACTCGAGGTTGTTCGCGTGCCGCAGCGGCGAGTATTCGAGCGTGACGCCGTTGCCGCCGAGCATCGCCCGGGCCTCGCGCGCGATCGCGATGGCCTCACGCGTGTTGTTGAGCTTGCCGACTGAGATCTGGTGCGGCTGCAGCTGCCCCGCGTCTTTCAGCCGGCCGAGCTGCAGCGCGAGCAAGAAGCCCTTGTCGATCTCGAGCGCCATGTCGACGAGCTTCTGCTGGGTGAGCTGATAGGCCGCGACGGGCTTGCCGAACACCTCGCGCTCGCTCACGTAGGCGAGGGCGACCCGATAACAGTCGAGCGCGGCGCCCATGACGCCCCACATGATGCCGTAGCGCGCCTGGTTGAGACACGTGAACGGGCCGCGCAGCCCCTCGGCGCCGGGCAGTTGGGCGTCGGCGGGCACACGCACCTCGTCGAGCACGATGTCGCACTGGATCGACGCCCGCATCGAGAGCTTCTGCTCAATCGGCATGGCCGTGAATCCCGCGCTGTCGGTAGGAACGATGAAGCCGCGGATGCCCGCTTCGGTCTGCGCCCAGATGACAGCGATGTCGGCGATCGACGCGAGGCCGATCCAGCGCTTGCGACCCGAGATGACCCAGTCGTCACCGTCGCGGCGCGCGAATGTCTGCATCGAGGCCGGGTCGCTGCCCGCATTCGGCTCGGTGAGGCCGAAGCATCCGATGACCTCGCCGGCCGCCATGCCCGGCAGCCACTGCTGCTTCTGCTCTTCTGAGCCGAAGGTGTGGATCGCTGTCATGGCGAGCGAGCCCTGCACCGAGACGAACGTGCGCAGGCCGGAGTCACCGGCCTCGAGCTCGGCGGCGGCGAGGCCGTACTCGACGGCCGAGCGGCCTCCGCAGCCGTAGCCCTGCAGGTGCATGCCGAGCAGGCCGAGCTCACCCATGGGCCTGACGATCTCGGTCGGAAAGACGCCAGCGTCGTACCATTCGGCGATGTGCGGCCGCAACTCGGCGTCGACGTAGGCGCGCACGCGGTCACGCGTGGCGCGCTCGTCATCGCTGAGCAGGGCGTCGAACCCGATGAGGTCGAGCGGTGATTCAGTCATGGAGTGCCTCTCTCTGCATCTCATTCTGCGACGCCTCGTCAGCACGCGCGATCACATCACGGGCGAGCCGGGTCGCCCCGACGACGGCAGCAGGCATGACGACAACCGCGCCGCCCGGCACCAGGTACAGCAGCTGGGTCGCCACGCCGAACCCGAGGGTGCGGGCGCGCGAGCCGCGGATCACGCGGGCGCGCACCGAACCGTCAATGCCGCGGGCCTCGAGCGGCCGAGTCGTGAGTTCGCGCTGGATGAGGTGGCCGCCCAGCACA
>JBBQKE010000149.1:0-4765 GCA_038326585.1 Actinomycetales bacterium
CCGCATCCGAACGCGGGGCCCCCGACGTTCGACGCCCCCCTCGACTATCACACGCAGCTGACGCACCGATCGCCCGCCCCCGCGACCGACGAGCCAGCTCCGATTCCGCCGGCCTATGTCATCGATGGCAACCCAGCCGCCCCTGAAGTCGCCAGCGAACGAGTGGTCGAGCAGACTCTGTCTCGCCGCGAGTTGCGCGAACTTCGGGCGGCTCAGCAGGCAGCGGCGCCAGAAGCGCCCGTGCTCGATCACGCCGCAGGGCAGGTCGTGCGAGGTAGGGATGAGCCGGTTCTCGTCGAGCCAGAACCCGTGCAGGCTGCACCCGTCACGCCGGCCCCGCACGTGCCGACCTCGACGGGCTCGCACTGGACGACCGGCATTCACGACGATGAAGATCCGTTCGAAAACACCTTCAGCCGTCAGGTCGGCTCGACCACGAGCCTCAACACCAATGCACTCGTGCTGCCCGAGATGCCCACCGGCAGCATCGCAGGCCCGGTGGCCGGCACCGGAGAGATCATCGTGACGGGCATGATCACCGTGTCACCGCTTCAGGCATCGACAGGAACGGTCCCGACGCTGCACGACAGTCCCGACCTCGACGACCTGTTCGACGCCGACGACCGCGAAGTGTCAGCGCCCGACTCCGCTCCGGTGAGCGCGCTCAAGGCCATCAGCAGCCACACTTCTTCTCACACCGTCATGACCGGCAAGCCATCGAGTAGCAACACGATGACGACGGTGCTCGTCGCCTCGACCGTCGGCATGGCGGTCATCGCGATCGGGCTCTTCATCGTGGCAGCGGCGAACGGGCTATTCTAGGTGTTTCTCTTACCCGGCTTCGTCGAAGGACACTGTGACCGCCTCTGAACGTGCTCTCGCTCTTACCCAGATCGCCGCGCACGCGGCCGACTCCAAGCAGGGCGATGACCTGGTGGCACTCGACGTGTCTGGCCCTCTGCCGTTGACGGACGTTTTCGTGATCGTCACCGGCCGTAACGAGCGCAATGTGCAGGCGATTGCATCCGAGGTGGAAGATCGCATGCTCGAGGCCGGCGCGAAGACGCTGCGCCGTGAAGGTCGCGCCGAGGGTCGCTGGATCCTGCTCGACTTCGGCGACGTCATCGTGCACGTCTTCCACGAAGAGGAGCGGCTGTTCTACTCGCTCGAACGGCTCTGGAAAGACTGCCCGGTCGTTTCACTTGTGGTGAACCAGCAGCCGACCGAGCCGTCGCACAGCGACTGATCGAAGCCCGGTGCCGCATTGGTCGGCGGCCGTGCGGTGTACTACTCTGAGTGAGTTGTGACCGGCTCTCGAGCCGGGTCTGCACGGGCCTGTGGCGCAGCTGGTAGCGCACCTGCATGGCATGCAGGGGGTCAGGGGTTCGAGTCCCCTCAGGTCCACCACGATCAGAATCCCGGTTTCGGCCGGGATTCGTCGTATCCGGCGCCTGCTGTCCCGATCGGCGGGGCGGCGCGCCGGACGGTCGTCGCACCCCACGCGGCGACCCGGTTCGAGAGGACCTTCTTGTGAGCCTCACACAGGCCGCTGGCCCGGTTGACCCCGCTGTGCGCATGCACGCCATTACCGACGAGACCACGCAGATCGTTGACATGGTGCTCGATTACGCGCGTCGCCGCATCCTCAGCGATGACACGCCACTCGACAAGCCGTTCACGCCCGCCGAACTGCGGCGCCTCGCTGGCGGCAGCATCAGTGCTGAGGGCATGGGGGCGCGTCGAGCGCTCTCGCTGTTCGAAAACGTGCTGGCTCCGTCGTGCATCACGACCGAGCATCCGCGCTATCTCTCGTTCATCCCCTCTGCACCGTCGAAAGCGGCGACGGCGTTCGACCTCATCGTGTCGGCAACCGCGGTCTACGGAGGCTCGTGGCTCGAGGGCTCGGGTGCGGTGTACGCCGAGAACGAGGTGCTCGCCTGGCTGGGGGCCGAGTTCGGCATGCCGACGGGTGCGGGCGGCGTTTTCGTGCAGGGCGGAACCATCGGCAATCTCTCGGCCCTGGTCGCAGCTCGCGATTTCGCCGATCGCGAGCGCCGCGAGGCGAAGAGGGCTCGACCCGAGCGCTGGGTCGTCGTGTGCAGCGCCGAGGCGCATTCGTCGATCAAGAGTGCGGCTCGGGTCATGGACATCGATGTTGTGGCGATCCCGGTCGGCGACAGCGGGGTGATGCACGGCGATCAGGTGCGCGACGCGCTGGTCGAGCATGGCACGGCTGTCATCGCCGTTGTCGCGACGGGGGGATCAACCAACTTCGGCATCGTCGACGACATCGCCTCGATCGCTGCACTCAAGGATGATCACGATTTCTGGTTGCACATCGACGGCGCCTATGGGCTCGCTGCCGCGCTCAGCGACCTGGCTCGACCGCGTTTCGCCGGAATCGAGCGGGCAGACTCGATGATCGTCGACCCGCACAAGTGGCTCTTCACGCCGTTCGACTCGTGTGCCCTGATTTATCGAGACCCCGAGATCGCGCGTGTCGCGCACACTCAGCACGCTGAGTACCTGGATGCCCTGACCGAGTCGACCGAGTGGAATCCTTCTGACTATTCGGTGCAGTTGACCCGCCGCGCACGCGGCTTGCCCCTGTGGTTCTCGCTCGCGACTTTCGGTGCGCAGGCCTATCGTGACGCGATCACCGCGTCGATTGAGCTCGCGCACGCGGTGAGCGCCGAGATCGCCGAACGCGACTACCTCGCCCTCGTGCGCGAGCCGCAGCTGTCGGTCGTCGTGTTCGAACGGGTGGGGTGGAAGCCCGGCGACTACGCCCACTGGTCGAACCGACTGCTCGACGATCAACACGCCTTCGTCGTGCCGAGCTCGCACGCTGGCCGCACGAACGCCCGATTCGCGATCGTGAACCCGCGCACGACGCTCGACGACCTGACGAGCATCCTCGACTCGATGAGATGACGGGTGCTCTCGGTTCATTCGAGGTCGGCTAGCCGTAGCGTGTGGATATGACAGAAGCAGACGACTCGCTCACGAGCGCATTGCGCACGCACACCGACTACGGGGTCGAGAAACTCGAAGAGACTGACCTTGCCGGCGACCCGTTCGCCCAGTTCACCGCTTGGCTTGCCGAGGCTGCTGAGCGCGAGGTCTACGAACCGAACGCGATGGCGCTCGGCACGATCGACCCCGACGGTGCGCCGTCGATCCGCACCGTGCTGCTGCGCGGCGTCGACGATCGCGGCTTCGAGTTCTATACCGACTACACCTCGCGCAAGGGTCGAGCCCTGCTGTCGAACCCGGCCGTGTCGGCTGTCTTCCCGTGGTACAGCCTGCATCGCCAGGTGATCCTGTTCGGCGAGGCGCACCCGGTCGAGCCCGGTGACTCTGATGCCTACTTCGCTGCCCGACCTCGCGGAGCACAGGTCGCGGCGTGGTCGAGCGATCAGTCGCAGTCGATCGCCTCGCGCGAGGCGCTCGAGCAGAAGGTTCGGGATGCTGATGCCCGGTTCGCCGATGCGCCCGAGATTCCCCGCCCTGAGCGATGGGGCGGGTTTCGCATCGTTCCGCGCCGGGTCGAGTTCTGGCAGGGCCGCACCTCGCGCTTGCACGACCGCTTGGTGTTCTCGCGCCAGAGCGATGCCGCCTGGGTGGTCGAGCGCCTGCAGCCCTGACGAGCCTGCGGAATACGTCGCTAGTGCCGTGCGTTGGCACTATCGATACGAACGCATAGACCCACCCTCACACAGAGCAGGAGACCTCACCATGGCCATCACTGACGCGCACGATCTCGAGCTGGGCCTCGACACCTTTGGTGATGTCACCAGTGATGCTGACGGTCGCCCCCTGCCTTACGGTCAGGTGATCCGCAACGTCGTCGACGAGGGAGTGCTGGCCGACCAGGTCGGCGTCGATGCCATCACGATCGGCGAGCACCATCGAGACGACTTCGCAGTCTCAGCGCCCGACATCGTGCTCGCGGCGATCGCCGCCCGCACCGAGCGCATTCGCATCGGAAGCGGAGTCACGGTGCTGAGCTCTGACGATCCGATCCGGGTATTCCAACGATTCGCGACGATCGAGGCCATTTCGAACGGCCGCGCCGACATCATCATGGGTCGCGGGTCGTTCACCGAATCTTTCCCGCTGTTCGGCTTCGAGCTGCACGACTACCAGACCCTCTTCGAAGAGAAGCTCAACCTGTTCGCCGAGGTGCACAAAGAGCAACCCGTCACCTGGCAGGGCAGCACGAGGGCTCCGCTGGTGGATCAGATGGTCTACCCGACGACCGAGAACGGCTCTCTGCGCACCTGGGTGGGTGTCGGCGGCAGTCCTGAGTCGGTCGTGCGTGCGGCGCACTACGGGTTTCCGCTCATGCTCGCGATCATCGGTGGAGCTGCCGAGCGGTTCGCGCCGTTCGTCGAGCTGTACCACCGCGCTCTCACTCAGCTTGAAAAGCCGTGGCAGCCCGTCGGTGTGCACTCGCCCGGGTACATCGCCGACAGCGACGAGCAGGCGATGGAAGAGCTGTGGCCGGCCTACGAGCAGATGTTCGGCCGCATCGGCCGCGAGCGGGGCTGGGGCCCGACGACGTACGCGCACTTTCGTCAGGAGGTCGAGCACGGCGCTCTGTACGTGGGGTCTGCAGAGACAGTCGCCCGCAAGATTGCCGACACGGTCTCGACCCTGGGCATCCAGAGATTCGATCTGAAGTACAGCACGGGGCCGCTGCAGCACGAAAAGCTCATGCACGCGATCGAGCTCTACGGCACCCAGGTCATCCCGCGCGTGC
>JBBQKE010000150.1:0-4751 GCA_038326585.1 Actinomycetales bacterium
GTGAGGTCACTGCCCACGATCGCGAGACCCTTGATCGCAAACTCAGCCTTCGCGAGCTTGTCGACGACCTTCTGCGCCTCGGCGTAGGTGTCGTACTCGCCGAGCACGTCGCCGCGCGGCACGGTCAGTTGTGCACTGCCGCGACGACCGAAGGGGCTCTGGTTGCTCACCAGGCCATTCTGACAGCCCGGCGATAAGGTTTAGCCGTGAGCACATCCCGAGTCTTCGTCGCGCGCCTCGCCGGGTGCGCCGTATTCGACCCCGCGGGCGACCGCGTGGGCCGGGTGCGCGATGTGCTCGTCGTCTACCGCCGCACCGAATCTCCGCGCGTCGTCGGCCTCATCGTCGAGGTGCCCGGGCGTCGCCGCGTCTTCCTCTCGATCGGTCGCGTGACGAGCATGGCAAGCGGCCAGGTCATCACGACCGGGCTCATCAACCTGCGTCGATTCGAACAGCGCGGCGGCGAAGTGCGAGTACTCGCCGAACTGGTCGGCCGCAAGGTGCAACTGAGCGGTGTCACCGGTGGCGCAGCGGTCATCGAAGACGTCGCGATCACCGAGTCGGGTCCGGGCGAGTGGGCCGTCGATCAGCTCTTCGTGCGCAAGCCGCGCACGGTGCCCACACCGTTCACTAAGGGGCAGACGGTCTTCGTGCGCTGGGTCGACGTCGTCGAAGAGGTCAGCGACGAGCCGCAGAGCGCCGAACAGCTCGTCGCCGCTTACAACGATCTGCTGCCCGCCGACCTCGCGACCTCGCTGCTTGAGTTGCCTGAGTTGCGGCGCCTCGAGGTGGCCGAAGAGCTCTCTGACGACCGACTCGCCGACGCCCTCGAAGAGATGCCCGAGAGCGACCAGGTGCTGCTGCTCTCCCGTCTCGACGACGAACGCGCCGCCGACGTTCTCGATCAGATGGAGCCCGACGACGCCGCCGACCTCATCGCCCAATTGCCCGCGAAACGCGGCGAGGCCCTGCTCGACCTCATGGAGCCCGAAGAGGCCAGCGACGTGCGCTTCTTGCTCTCGTACGACGCCGACACCGCCGGCGGGCTCATGACGACCGAACCGATCATCGTCTCGGCTGACTCGACCGTCGCCGAAGGGCTCGCCCTGATCCGCCGCCACGAGCTCGCACCGGCCATCGGTGCGGCCATCTGCGTCACCCTGCCGCCCTACGAGTCGCCGACCGGCCGCTTTCTGGGCATGGTGCATTTTCAACGGATGCTGCGCTACCCGCCGCACGAACGCCTCGGCACGATCCTTGACCAGAGTGTGGAGCCCGTGACACCCGAGACCTCGGCCGCCGAAGTCTCGCGCCGCCTCGCGAGCTACGACCTCGTGTCGCTGCCGGTCGTCGACGAGACGCACCGCCTGGTGGGTGTGGTGACGATCGACGATGTGCTCGACTACCTGCTGCCCGACGACTGGCGCAGCGCCGACACCGATGCTCCCGCCCCCATGGCGATTCGTCGTCGCGGGGCCATCGCCGCCCGAAAGGCCGCTCATGGCTCGGCGTGAGTCGCGCCCCGGGCTGCGACGCGGCGAAGCTCGGCTCGACGCTCCCAAAGGGCTCCGCACCGGCCTGCTCCCCCGCCGCGCCGGCAGCCGCGACCGCATGGGCCGATTCTCCGAGTCGTTCGCCCGCGGCATGGGCACCCCGTGGTTCTTGGTCGGAATGTCGGTCTTCGTCATCGTCTGGCTCATGTACAACACGCTCGCGCCGCCGTCGGCGCAATTCGACCCCCGCGCGCTCAACTTCACGCTGCTCACACTGATTCTGTCGCTGCAGGCGTCGTACGCCGCCCCGATGATCCTGCTCGCGCAGAACCGCCAAGACGACCGCGACCGCGTGCAGATCGAACAGGATCGTCAGCGAGCAGAACGCAACCTCGCCGACACTGAGTACTTGGCCCGCGAAGTTGTCGCCCTGCGCCTCGCGATGAAAGATGTCGCGACGAAAGAGATTCTGCGCACCGAGCTTCGCGCCCTGCTCGATGAGCTCGACCGCCGCGACACGGAATCGTTGCGCGACGGCCAGAACACCGCGTCGTTGCGCGACGGCCAGAACACCGCGTTGTCGCGCGATGGCCAACCCCGCCATGACTGACGCTCTCGAGGCCGCCGTGCGGGCAGCCCTCAAGAGCGTGATCGACCCGGAGATTCGCCGCCCGATCACCGAGCTCGACATGGTGCCGCGCGTCAGCGTGCAGGGCGACCACGTCACCGTCGACCTGCGGCTGACGATTGTGGGGTGCCCCGCCGCGACCGCGATCGAGCGCGATGTGCGAACCGCAGCATCCGGAGTCGCCGGGGTGACCGACGTCACGGTCGACGTCGGCGTCATGGATGCCGCGACGCGCGACGCCCTCATCACCAAGCTGCGGGGTGACCGCCCTACGGGCCACCCGTTCACGGCCGACTCGCTCACGCGCGTGATTGCGGTGACCAGCGGCAAGGGCGGCGTCGGCAAGTCGACCCTGACCGCCAACCTCGCTGTCGCTCTGGCCGCGCGAGGGCTGAGGGTCGGGCTGATCGATGCTGATGTTTTCGGCTTCTCGATTCCGGGGTTGCTCGGCATCGCCGACGCCAAACCCACCAGGGTCGGCGAGATGATGATGCCGCCCATCGCTCACGGTGTGGCCGTGATCTCGATCGGCATGTTCGTGGATGCTCACACCGCCGTCTCATGGCGCGGACCCATGTTGCACCGCACCGTGCAGCAGTTTCTCACCGACGTGTATTTCGGAGACCTCGACATTCTGCTGCTCGACCTGCCGCCCGGCACGGGGGATGTAGCGATCTCGCTCGGGCAGCTCTTGCCGCACGCCGAAGTGCTCGTCGTCACGACACCGCAGAACGCCGCAGCCGATGTTGCCGAGCGCTCGGCACTTGTCGCCCGCCAAACCGGTCAGACGGTCATCGGTGTCGTCGAGAACATGGCCGGCCTGACGCAACCCGACGGCAGCGTGCTCGAGCTCTTCGGCTCGGGCGGCGGTGCCGCGACGGCCGAGCGGCTCGGCGTGCCGGTGCTCGCGCAGATTCCGCTCAGCGTGGCGTTGCGTGAAGGCGGCGACGCGGGCGAGCCGATCGTGCTGCGGTCGCTGGCTGGAGCAGCAGAGGGCGCAGGCGCGCAGGCTGCCGTTGATGCTGCTGGCCTGGTGGCCGAGAGTGCGAGCGACCCGGCCGGTGACGCGATCGTGCGTTTGGCAGCTGACCTCGCGCGGCGCGGCCGCGGGCTCGCGGGGCGCAAGTTGGGGCTCAGCCCGCGCTGAGCGCGAGCATCCCGAACCGGGTTAACGCTGGGCGACGGGAACGCGACGGTAGCCGTCGCGAGCCGTGGCGACCACGGTCGAGGTGACGGCGGCGACGACGAGCAGGGCCAGGGTGACGAGCAGGGCGATCATGACGAGGTTCTCCTTGATGAGCGGTGCGGATGACTCCATTTCACCGCTGATTACCGTGAAGCACAATCTCATCTTTCTATAGTTACCTTTCAGTTTTGCTTTACAATCAGAGCATGGATGTTCGTCGACTCGAGCTGCTGCGAGAACTCGCCGACCGGGGCAGCATTACGGCGGTCGCGAGGGCGACGCATCGCACCGCCTCCGCCGTCTCGCAGCAGTTGAAGGTGCTCGAAGCCGAAGCCGGCGTTCCGCTCACCGAGCGTCAGGGGCGCGGTCTCGTGCTCACCGGCGCAGGCCTCGCCCTCGCCGAAACAGCCAGGAGCATCGCGGTCGCTCTCGAGTCGGCCGAGGCCCTCTGGGACGAGTTCAAACAGAGCCCTCGCGGCTCTGTCTCGGTGAGCGTGTTTCCGACCGCGGGGCAAATGCTGTTGCCGGGTGTTCTGCGGGCGTTGCGTGACGAGCCCGGGCTCGAGATCGTGCTCACCGATCACGACCTGCCGCTGCCCGACTTCGCGCAGCTGACCGCCGACCACGATCTCGTCATCGCCGACTCGCAGGGAATTCCGGCGCATTGGAACGAGCGCGGGCTTCGCTGCGTGCCGCTTATGACCGAGCCGTTCGATGTCGCGCTGCCCGTCGGGCATCCGCTCGTCGAGAAGAACGTCGTGCGCGGCGACGACCTCGTCGACGAAGACTGGATCGGCGCTCCCGTCGGCTACCCCTACGACCGCGTGCTCGAACGGCTCGGAGCTACGGTCGGCCGCGAGCCCCGCATCGTGCAGCGCATCATGGACAACCTGATCGTCGAGCGACTCGTCGCCGCGGGCGTGGGCATCGCGATTCTGCCCCGATTCACGACCCGCAGCCACGGCAATGGCATCGTCACGCGGCCGATCAGCGGCCTGCCCGCCGAACGCCAGATCTCGGCACTCATGCGAGCCGACCGGGCCGAGCGCCCGAGCGTGCGCCGCGTCGTCGAACTGCTGCAGCACGAGGCCGAGCGCATCACGCCGGACTGCTCGGTCGGTCGAGCAGGGCGCGAACAGCCGTCGCGGGCAGAGCCCTAGGTCGCCTCAGAATCGAACGGCGCCGGCCTGCCCTCGCGGATGAGTCGCTGGCGCTGCGCATAGGCCGATTCACGAGGCGCTGACGCTACCGTCGTCGCGGCGGCCGCGGCCGCACCCGGCTCATCGTCCACCAGCGCTTCGCGAATGATGCGGCGCGGGTCGTACTGACGAGGGTCGAGCTTCTTCCAGTCGACGTCGTCGTAGTCGGGGCCCATCTCTTCGCGCATGCGTTCTTTGGCGCCGCTCGCCATGTCACGCAGCGACCGGATGAGTCGGCCGAACTG
>JBBQKE010000151.1:0-4744 GCA_038326585.1 Actinomycetales bacterium
GACCCCGAACTGTTCTTCCCGGTCGGCAACACCGGTCCGGCTGTCGACCAGATCGAGAAGGCCAAGACGGTCTGCGGCCGCTGCACGGTCACCGAGACCTGCCTGCAGTACGCCCTCGAGACGAACCAAGACTCGGGCGTCTGGGGCGGCCTCAGCGAAGACGAGCGCCGCGCCCTCAAGCGTCGCGCCGCGCGCGCCCGCCGCGCATCCTAGACACCCGACGCGTCACCTGACACTGACCGCGCCCCGGAGTGCATCCGCCACGGATGCCCCGGGGTGCAGTCATGTCACGGCACGGCCGGTGCGAGCGCGCGCGTGGCGACGGATGCTCGCTCAGCCCCGCTTTTTGCGCAAGTAGAGCAGCGGCACCTCGATGGTGACCTCGGTGCCTTCGCCTTCGAGAGTGTGCCAGTCGATGGCGCCGCCGAGCTCGCCCTGAATGAGGGTGCGCACGATCTGTGTGCCGAGGCCTGAGCCGACCTTGCCCTCGGGCATCCCCGCGCCGTTGTCGCGCACCTTGACCGCGAGCACGTCGGCCGTGCGGGTCGCGATGATCTCGACTTCGCCGTCGGGTCGCCCTTCGAGCCCGTGCTCGACCGCGTTGGTCACGAGCTCGGTGAGGGCGAGCGCCAGCGGAGTCGCATACTCGCTCGGCAGCGTGCCGAAGCTGCCGGTCGAGGTGGGCCGAACGACCGTGTTGTGACTCGACGCAACTTCGGCAATGAGCATGAGCACGCGCGAGAAGACCACGTCGAAGTCGACGTTCTGCGTGAGGCCTTCGCTGAGGGTGTCGTGCACGACGGCGATCGCGGCGACGCGCCGCATGGCTTGTGTCAGGGCATCCTTCGTCGCATCGCTGTGGGCCCGGCGGGCCTGAATGCGCAGCAGCGAGGCGACCGTCTGCAGGTTGTTCTTCACGCGGTGGTGAATTTCGCGAATGGTCGCGTCTTTCGTGATGAGCTCGCGCTCTTGGTGCCGCACCTCGGTGACGTCGCGCACCAGGATGATGGCGCCGATGCGCCGACCGTCGCGCACGAGCGGAATCGTGCGCAGCGTCACGGTCACCCCGCCAGACTCGATGTCGGTGCGCCACGGCGCGCGGCCGGTGACGACGAGCGGCAGTGATTCGTCGACCACGGCTGTTCCAGTGCCCGCGAGCAGGCTCGTCGTGACATCGGCGAGGGACTCACCCTCCAGCTCGTCGGGAAAGCCCATGCGGTTGAAGGCGCTCAGGCCGTTGGGGCTCGCAAAGGTGACGACGCCGTCGAGGTCGAGGCGCAGCAGGCCGTCTGACGCCCGCGGGGCTCCGCGCCGGGGGCCGCTCGGGGCACCGAGGTCAGGAAAGTCGCCGGCGGCGATCATGTGAAACAGGTCGTTCGCGCACTCATTGAACGTCAGCTCTTGCCGACTCGGCATGCGCGCTTCGCTGAGATTGGTGTGGCGCGTGATGATGGCGATCGGATGCTCGCTCACGCGCGCCCCGTCGCGACCCGGGCGGCGAAGCACCGGAACGGCCCGCACCCGCGTGGGCGTCTCTTCATACCAGTCGGGTGCCGAGGTGTCGACGATCTCGGCGGTCTCGAACGCCTGGGTGACCTGCCCGCGCCACTCGGGCTTGACCTGCTGGCCGACGAAGTCGCGGTAGAACAACGTGGCCGAGCTGCTCGGGCGCGCGTGCCCCACGGCGATGAAGCTGCCCTCGGTGGTCGGCACCCACAGCACGATGTCGGCGAAGGCCAGGTCGGCGAGCAGCTGCCCGTCGGCCAGCAGCAAGTGCAGCCACTCGATGTCGGTCTCATCGGCGGCACCGTGCTCATGCACCAGATCTGAGAGCGTCGACACGCCCCCAGGCTAGCTTGCGTGCCGCTAGCCCGTGCGCCGCCGCCATCCCTGCCGCAGCCCAGCCCGCGCCGGGGCACTCGGGGCGACCAGGTGATCGGAGAGTTGTGCGACGCCGAGCGCCAAGCGGCTGCGCGGCGCAGCGTGCGTCACCGCTCGGGCGGTGAGCAGTGCAGCGTCGGCGGCATCCGCATCGTCGTCGATCAGCACGGCGTCGCGCACACCGACGAATCGATCGAGGGTCTGGCGCACCTGCCCGTGCGGGTCGACTCCCAGCACGGATGCCCGCACGCGGTTGATGACCACCTGCACGTTCGCGGTCTCGACCGTCTCGAGCAGGTCGGCGTGCGTGCGCAAGAAGCGTGCGAGCCCGAGAGGATCAGCGGCGCCGACGGCGACCACATGATCGGCGGCGCGCAGGGCAGCGATCGTCGCCGCGTTGCGACGGGGAGCCGCGAGGTCGCTGCTCACCTCTTCGTCACTCTCGAGGTTGAACCCGGCGTCGATCACCACGATCGACCGCCAGGTGCGGCACTGCTCGATGACGGCTGAGACCCTGGTGGTCGAGAGCTCAGGCCAGCGGTGCGGGCGACCGATGCCCGTCAACACCGAAAACTCGCCGTGGCCGGCTTGACCGACAGTCTGTGCGACCCGATCGAGTTCAGCGTGATCAAGCGAATCGGTGCCCGCCAGCCGACACGCCGCGGCGAATCCGGGAGCTTCGTCGAGCAGCCCGAGAGCGGGCGCAATCGTGCCCCCATAGGTGTCGGCGTCGATGAGGCACACTTCGTGCCCGCGCACGGCGAGCTCAGCGGCGAGACCGATCGCGAGGGTCGTGCGCCCCGGTGCGCCGGTCGGGCCCCAGACAGTGATCACCAGCGGCTTCACCCCAGCAGCCGCGGCGTTCTCCGGGGTGACACCCACGGCCCGCGGCAACTCGGGCAGGTGCGTAGTGGGCGCGGGCGCCGATGGCGGCATCGGCGGGACGAGCGGCCGGTCGCCGGATGGAGCCTGACGCGCGGGTGACGTCGCCGGGCCCGGCATCGGCGGCGTGCTCGCACGCGCCGCGCTGCCGGATTCGAGTGGTGCGATGTCGAGCACTCCATCGGGACCCAGCCGCAGCACGTCGGCGAGTTCGAGGCGCGCGGCCCCCACCGACAGCGGCCGATCGTCAACGACGAGGCAGCTGCGCACGCCCAGCAGGTCGCACGAGCCGACGATCGTCGCAGTCGCGATGTCGGGGTGGTCTGCCAGCAGCACGGCATCGGGGGCCAGCCGCGCCAACTGCGTGAGCAGTTCGTCGCTGTCGGCTGCTCGCCACGCGACGCGGTGCCCGGCCCGCAGCACCGCCCACTCGATCGCTTCGGCATCGAGACCCGGCACGGCAAGAGCGATGAGCATGTCAGCCCCCGACCGAGAGCGATGCGGGAATGGCCGAGAGCGCATCGCCATTGGCGAGCGCGAAGAGGATGCGCGCAACATCGCGTCGGGGAACCAGCAGTTCGATGCGACCCGCCTCGCCGCTCGAGACGATGCCCTCCGCCGTGACCGTGCGCACGAGTTGCGTGCCCGAGGCGATCACGGCGGGCGCTCCGAAGCGCCCGGCTTCTTCAGAGGGCGCTGCCCAGAGGTCGAGTCTGTCGCCGGGCTGCACGGTCGCGCCCAGCGCGGTCGCCAGGGTCACCACGACCGTCGTCGACCGGGGCCCGCGCTCGTCGCCGACGGCAGAGAGCGGCACGAGCTCGCCTGGCCCCACGGTGCGGGTGATGACGACGCCCGTCTCGGGAATGTCGGCGGCGGTCGCATAGCCATGCCCCTCGACCCCGAGCACTACCCGCCTGGGTTCGAGATCGCCGACGTCGACGCGCTCTCCCTCGATGAGCAGTCGGGGTGCCGCGAGCACCTCTTCTCCCTCGTCGGCGAGTGCGACGATTCCGACGACGGCACCGACCGACACCGTCACGAGCACGAGCCCGATCAGCAGACGCGGGTCTCGATAGCGGCGCGGGCGACGGTCGGATGACGGTGAAGTTGCGGTCATGAGGGCTCCTCGCGTGAGTGACGCGATCGATACTGACGAAGCGGCGCGAGGGCGACAGCAGTTATCCACACGACCGGCGCTGCAGCACCCTGCCGCGCGATACTGGAGTCATGAGCGATGACACCGGTGACACCCTCGGGCGGTTCCTCGCCTTGACCGATGTCGCCGACGTGCTGAGCCTTACTGCCAGCGAAGTGCTGGCTCTCGTGCGCTCGGGCGAACTGCCGGCGATTCGGCTCGGGTCGATCGGTCAGTGGCGGGTCGAACAACGCGTGCTCGAGTCGTTCATTGCCGACAAGTACGACGAGAGTCGCCGACTCGCGCTCTGGAACGAAGCGCAATATGCCAACGTCGCCGAACTGTTCAGCGAACGTCGCGGTCAGAGGCGCACGAGCAACAACTGATCGAACCCGACCACCCGAACATGCTCGACCGCTGACGACCGTCGAGGTGCGTCGAGATCGTGCACGGCGAGATCGAGGTGGTCGCGGCCGACCCGGTCGATCGTGCCGCTCTCTGATGCGCTCGACGTCACGATCGTCACCCCGGCACGACGTCGACACAGGTCGCGCAGAAGAAATGCGACCCCGAGTCGCGCCGCGAGCTCTGAGGTGGTCACGAGCGGATCGAGAGATCGGACCGCCTGCTCGGGGGTGAGTCGCAGTGAGTCGAGAGCCGCGAGAGGAATGATCGCCTGCGGGTTGCCAGGCGCCCCCTCGAGGTCACCGGCAAGCCAATCGCGGCCCACCGTGACGAGTCGCACCGTGTGCACCTCGCCCGTGCGCAGCCGCACCCGCACCCGCGCAAGAGCGGGGTCGGCAGTTGCCTTGAGCACCGCCAAACGATCGCGCAGAGGCAGCCGAC
>JBBQKE010000152.1:0-4738 GCA_038326585.1 Actinomycetales bacterium
GCGGTGCCGCCGGTGGCGAGAACGCCGATGAGCGCGAACTGCGAGCCGCCCGAAAACATGACCAGGCTCAACACGCAGGTCTGCAGAATGTCGAGGCCGGCCGCGACCGCGAGGGCGCCGAACGAGATGCCATAGGCCGAGACAGCGAGCGCGACCGCAAGCGATGCGCGCCACGCCGCTCGACGCTCAGCCTCGGCGGTCATCCACCGCGACAGCCGCGGCGCGCACGATCTCGAACAGGGCCTCGGGGTCGATGTCTTTGTGCACCACCGCGAAAACGCCCGCACGCGCCGCGTCGGCAACGTGATCGTCGAGGTCGAGTGCGGTGGCCAGCACGATGCGCGGCGCGGGACCGAGTTCGCGCACGGCCTCGTCGGTGGTGATGCGCTCGCTCGAGACCATCCCATTGACGCGCGGCATATGCAGGTCGATGAGCACTACGTCGGTGGGTTCGCGGCGCGCCACCGCGAGGGCACGAGCACCATCGCCGGCCTCACCGACGACCACGATGTCGGGCTGCGATTCGAGCACCATGCGCCAGCCGGCGCGCTGGTGTCGTGAATCGTCAGCGATGAGCACCGAGATCGTCACGGCCGCACTCGCTTCGCTCCGGTCGGTCCGGTGTCGTATCGCAAGGCGGGAAAGACGGCCGAGAGCGAGAACCCGACCCCCGGCACCGTCGAGGCACTGAGGATGCCACCGTAGAGCTCGGCGCGAGACCGCATTTCGCTGATGCCGCGACCAGTCGGTTCGACCGTGAGCGCCGCGAGATCGTCATCGATCGTGTACGCCACTGCGCTCGAGTCGTTGGGATCGAGACCGTCGCGTCGCGCCGACGCCCGAATGCCGTCGTCGTCGACGCGCACGTGAAGACCCTCATCGCCCCAGGTGAAGGTGACCCGCGCCTCGGTGCCAGGGCCGCCGTAACTGAGGGTGTTCGCGAGAGCTTCCTGCAGAATGCGATAGATGGCGAGCTCTGCTCCGTGCCTGAGGTCGAAAGGCTCACCCGACTCTTCGAACACCACGTCGAGACCAGAGTCGCGCATGACCGCGAACAGTTCGCGAGTCGAGGCGAGCTTCGGGTGGGGTGCAGCACTGGCTTCACCCTCGCGCACGACCGCCATGATGCGCCGCAGATCAGCAAGAGTCGCTCTCGCTGATTCGGCGATGATCTCGGTGCTGCGCACCGCCGCCGACGGGTCGACCGTTCCCGCATAGCGCGCGCCGTCAGCTTGACTGATGATCACCGAGAGCGCGTGCACCGACACTTCGTGAAGCTCGCGCACGATGCGCAGCCGCCCCGTCTGCTCGGCGAGCGAGAGTTCGAGCTCGAGACGCTGCCGTTCGGCCGCTGCGCGATCGAAACTCGACCGTCGAGCTCTCGACCGTGCACGCAGCCACGCCACCAGCAGCACGAGCGCGAGGAGCACCAGCACGCCGCCTGCCGCCAGCGCGATCAGTGGCTGCACTGCGCCCTCAAACACCCAGAGATTCATCGTCGACCAGTCCTCTCAGTGCTGAGCCTAGTGAGCACGCCTCAGCGTGCGCACACTTCGCGGAGGCGAGAGGGTGACACGCGAGAGGAGCGGTGGCTCCCCGACTTGGACTCGAACCAAGAACCTGCCGGTTAACAGCCGGCTGCTCTGCCAATTGAGCTATCGAGGATCGCTGAAACAGCGTGTCCAACTTAGCAGAACCGAGGCGGTCGCTTGCGCGGTCAGTACCCCGCACCAGGATCGACGATGCCGACCAGGCGGCCGTCATCGAGGAAGCCTCGAACGTTCTCGGTGATGCGCCGTGCGAGCAGTGGGGCAGTCATCTCGGGCGTATCGGCGGAGTGCGAGGTGATGAGGCACCGAGGCTCTGCCCAGAGCGGATGATCATCGCCCAAGGGTTCTGGGCTCGTGACATCGAGCCCCGCACCGAGCAGCTGCTCAGCGCGCAAGGCGGCCACCAGGGCATCCTGATCGATCAGCGCACCGCGCGCGATGTTGACGAGCGCGGCCGTCGGCTTCATCAACGCGAGCTCACGCGCGGCGATCAGCGAACGGCTCTGTTCTGTCGATGCCGCCGCCAGGATCACGACGTCGGCGTGCGGCAAGACATCGTGCAGTGCGTCGACCGTCACCGTCGTGTCAGCACCCGTCATCGGCACATCGGTGCGCCGCACGACCGTGATGCTCACTCGGTAGGGCTCAAGCAGCCGGATGATCTCGGTCGCGATGCCACCCGCGCCCACGATCAGCACGTGCCGCCCATAGAGCGACAGCCCCGATCGCACCGGCGCCCAGTGCCCTGCCCGCGCCTTGGGCGCAAATTGACGCAGAATCGCCTGCGCCAGCGCGACAGCGTGCTCGGCGACCGGCTCAGAGTAGGCACCCTTGGCGCTCGTGAAGACCGGCCCCGAGCCATCGGCGTATCGGCCGAGCACCGACGCGAAGCCATCGACTCCAGCCCAGGGCAACTGCACCCAGCGAATGCCGGGATGAGCATCGAGAATGCTCGACAGTTCGTCGGCACGCTTCTCGCTCAACCAGATCAGTCCACGAGTGTCGGGGCCGAGCTCGCTGGCGTCGATGCCGCCCGCTCGCACCGCCTCGAGAAAGAAGCCCGATGCTGCCGGCAGCACGGCGACCGGGCCGGGCTGTGGCCGCCGTTTCGGCACGACGCCCTGCCCCGCGACCGGGTCACGATGCTGATCGACCAGGTCGAACTCGGCGTCTGCGGCGAAGGTCGTCGACTGAGACATGCGGTCGGGGGTGGTCGTCACAGGATGCTCCTTCGCGGGGGTTCTGCGTGCGGGTCTGGTGCGCTCAGGTGCGGGCGAGCTCGGCCAGCCGGTGTACGTAGGGGTGGGCAGGATCGCCCAGCACCTCGTCGATGGCTCCCATGCCGACGATGGTGCCGCGATGCAGCACGGCGAGACGATGCGAGAGCCGCCGCACTTCGCCGATTTCGCTGCTCACGACGAAGGCGGCGAAGCCGCGCCGCCGTTGCACCTCGGCCACATGGCCGAGGATGGTGCCGCGCACGGTGGCGTCGATGCCCGCTGTGGCCTCGTCGGCGACGAGCAGCTCAGGGTCGAGCACGAGTGCGCGCGCGATGGCCACCCGCTGCCGTTGGCCTCGACTGAGTTCGTAGGGGTATTTGGGAATCGTCGCGAGGGTCAGGTGCATCGCATCGATCGACTCGGCGACGATGCCGCCGGCGAGCTTTTTCGACAGCTTCGGGTCGCGCTGAAAGAGCGGAACAGCGACGTTTTCACCGACGGTCAGGTGCGGGTCGAGCACGGCCCCTGCATCTTGGGGCACGTAGCCGACGCGCAGCGCGAGTTCGTCGTCGTGATGCTGCCGCAAGTGGCGAACGTCGATGCCGAGAACCTCAAGGGCTCCGCCCACGATCTCGACGCCGCGGTCGACGCTGCGGGAGGTGTACCCCGCGATGGCCTGGGCGAGCGTGCTCTTGCCGCTGCCCGAGTCGCCCACGACCGCAAGCGTCTCGCCGGGAGCAATGTCGAGGCTGACGCCGGTGATGGCCGGAACCGAGCGACGGCCCAGCCCGCCGCGGTAGCGCAGGGTCAGATCGCGGGCGCTCACAGCCGAGTCGGTCACGTGAGAGAGCCTAGTCTCCTCGAACTCTGCGCCGTTCGGCTTCGACCTCGACAAGCTGCTGCTGCAGCGCGCGGTGCCGTTCAGGGTCGGCCGTGGCGTCGGTGCGCTGCAGCGCGCCGAGCAACTCGGTCTTGCGCCGCAACAGGTCGCGGTCAATGAGCGAGGTCGTGACGCCCGCGCAATACTCGGCCGTGCGCCCGTCGCGCATGGGCAGCGGAGCGATGGCGAGCTGCGTCACGAGCGGACTGAACGCGGGTGGGGCCTCTTCGGCGACCCGGCGAACCCACTCGGGCGTCGCGTAGTCGTCGATCGCGGCCAGCACGGCATCGCGCACCGTCGCGAGCGCGGGCTGTGTGAAGGTCGTGTGCAGGGCGCGCTGCGCGGTCTCGAGCGCGATCTCACCCGGATGCTGCAACAGCGCCATGAGCAATTCACGCTCGAGCCGCGTCACCGGGTCAGTCGGCAACTGCGCGATGCCGATCGTCGGCACGACCTCATCAGCCATGGCCGCGGCTGCGTCGCCGGCGACGATCGTGGCCGGGCCCGCGCCGCTCTCTGCGGGCGGCGTGGGTTGACGGCCGCCGGATGCTGCGCTCGGGCCGCGCGCGGGTGCACGTCGCGCCGCGCGCACGGCCTGGGCCACCTCGGCTGGATCTGTTCCGATCAGACCCGCGAGCGTGCGGGTGTAGCCGACCGAGAGCGCCTCGTCACGAATGCCCGCGACCATGGGAGCCGTCGCCCGCACCGCCGCGACTCGACCCTCGACGGTCTCGAGGTCGAACGCGTCGAGTTGCCGGCGCATCATGAACTCGTACATCGGCTTGCGGCTTTGCACGAGCATCCGTACCGCATCGTCACCGCGCTTGAGTCGCAGGTCGCACGGGTCGAGCCCGTCGGGGGCAACGGCGACGTAGGTCTGGGCGGCAAAGCGCTGCTCGTCAGCGAATGCGCGGCTCGCGGCTTTCTGGCCTGCCTCGTCAGGGTCGAACGTGAAGACGACCTCGCCGAGACCGTGCGAGTCGCGGTTGTCGACGTCTCCCATCATTCGACGGATGATCGTGATGTGGTCTGAGCCGAACGCCGTGCCGCACGTCGCGACGGCCGTCGTCACCCCGGCCAGGTGGCAG
>JBBQKE010000153.1:0-4736 GCA_038326585.1 Actinomycetales bacterium
GCCGTCTGTCGCATTGCGTCAGGCCCGCGGGTGTTCGAGCCCTGCCGCGAGGGCTGCGGCGGCGAGGGCGGCCGAGGTGTCGAGGTCGCGCATCCACAGGGGCACGGCGCTGGCCGCGATGCCGTCGGCGCGCAGCCCGGCGATGGTCGACTCGTCCTCAAGCCCGACGAGCCACGCGTCGAGTAAGCCCCCCGATGATCGAGCGCCGTAGTGCCGCGCGACGGCGGCCGCGTGGGTGTCGACGCCGATCGCGCGCAGGCAGGCCTCGGCCATGCCGCGCACAGCCGCGCCGGCGATGATCGGCGAGACGCCGACGATCGGCGCCAAGCCCGAGTCCGACCCCGCAGAGAGCAGGGCCTCGCGCATTCCGGGCACGGAGAGAATGGTGCCGATCGACACGACCGGGTTCGACGGCGCGATGAGCACGACGTCTGCGGCGGCCAGAGCCGCGAGCGCTCCGGGGGAGGGGCGTGCGTCGGCGATGCCCTCCTGCTCGAAGCGCTCGGCGGGCAGGGCGGCACGGTGACGCGTCCACCATTCCTGAAAGTGCATACGATCGCCGGCGGTGGTCACCACATAGGTGTCGACTTCGTCGTCTGTCGCCGGATGCAGCGTCACGCCAAGCGGCCACCGCGCTTGCAGTCGCGCTGAAACTTCCGAGGGCGTGAACCCCGACCGCAGCCATGCCGTGCGGGCGATGTGCGTGCCGAGGTCGAGGTCGCCGAGGGTGAACCAGTCGGGGGTGACGCCGTGCGCTTGCAGCTCGGCCGAGACCCGCTCGGTCTCGCCGACTCGACCCCAGCCGCGCACCTCGTCGTTCTGACCACTCAGCGTGTAGAGCAGCGAATCATGGTCGGGAGCGATGCGCAGCCCGGCGAGCCACCAGTCGTCGCCTGTGTTGACGATGACGTCGATGGCGGCTTTCGCGAGCGCAGCATCCGGCGCTGCCCGGTGAACGGCCTCGCGCACGCCGCGCACGAAGCGCGCTCCACCGACGCCGCCAGCGAGCACCACGATCTTCATGGGGCAACGCTAGCGCCGCGGGCCGCCTGCTCATCTGTGCGCAAACCTGTTCAGTTGAGCGGTTGCCCCCTAGCGTGGAGGTCACTCGTCACCGCAGAGGAGATCCACCCATGACCACCATTCGCGCCGCCATCACCCAGACCACCTGGACGGGCGACAAAGAGTCGATGATCGCCAAGCACGAGCAGTTCGCGCGCGATGCGGCTGCCGACGGAGCCCAGATCATCTGCTTCCAAGAGCTCTTCTACGGGCCCTACTTCGGCATCACCCAAGATGCGAAGTACTACCGCTATGCCGAGCCCGCCGACGGGCCGATCGTGCAGCGCTTCGCCGCCCTGGCGAAAGAGCTGAACATGGTCATGATCCTGCCGATCTATGAAGAAGACGGCACGGGCATCTACTACAACACCGCCGTGGTGGTGGATGCCGACGGCACGATTCTCGGCAAGTACCGCAAGCACCACATTCCGCACCTCGAGAAGTTCTGGGAGAAGTTCTACTTCCGCCCCGGCAACCTCGGCTACCCCGTGTTCGACACGGCCGTCGGCAGGGTCGGCGTCTACATCTGCTACGACCGGCACTTTCCGGAAGGATGGCGCGAACTCGGCCTCAACGGCGCGCAGATGGTCTTCAACCCCAACGCTACAAAGCCTGGCCTGTCGAACCGCTTGTGGGAGATCGAGCAGCCCGCCGCCGCGGTCGCCAACCAGTACTACGTTCTGGCCCCGAACCGGGTCGGGCTCGAAGACAACGAGTATGGCGACGATGCGGTGTTCTTCTACGGCACCAGCCAGGTTGTCGACCCCCAGGGAAACTACGTCGGCGAACTCGGGTCGTCTGAGCACGAAGACATGCTCATTCGCGACCTCGACCTCGACCTCATCCAGACCGTGCGCGACAACTGGCAGTTCTACCGCGACCGCCGGCCCGAGTCGTACACCGCGACGGTGAAGCCCTAGGGAGGCCCGCCCATGACCACCACGCTCATCACCGGCGGCACCGTCGTCAGCGCGACCGGCCGCGGCGCGGCCGATGTGCTCATCGACGGTGAAACCATCGTGGCCGTGCTTGCGCCCGGGTCGACCCTGCTCGGGCACGATCTCTCGGCATCCGTCGACACGGTCATCGATGCCTCGGGAAAGTACGTGATTCCCGGCGGCATCGACGCGCACACGCACATGGAGCTTCCGTTCGGCGGCACCGCCGCGATCGACACGTTTGAGACGGGCACGCAGGCCGCGGCGTGGGGCGGCACGACGAGCATCATAGATTTCGCCGTGCAGACGACGGGCGCCAAGGTGTTCGACGGTCTCGCCGAGTGGCACCAGAAGGCCGCGGGCAACTGCGCGATCGACTACGGGTTCCACCAGATCGTCGGCGGCGTTGACGACGACTCGCTCGCCGCCCTGCCGAAGCTCATCGATGAGGGCATCACGAGCTACAAGATGTTCATGGCCTACCCCGGCGTGTTCTACGCCGACGACGCACAGATTCTGCGCGCGATGCAGGTGGCCGCCGAGCACGGGCTGATGACGATGATGCACGCCGAGAACGGCCCCGCGATCGACGTGCTCGTGAGCCAGCTGCTCGCCAAGGGCAAGACTGACCCGTACTACCACGGTGTCGCGCGCGCCTGGCAGATGGAGGAAGAGGCGACGCACCGTGCGATCATGCTCGCCAACCTCACCGGCGCCCCGCTCTACGTCGTGCACGTGAGCGCCAAGCAGGCCGTCGAGCAGCTCGCCGCCGCCCGTGACATCGGGCAGAACGTGTTCGGTGAAACGTGCCCGCAGTACCTCTACCTCTCGCTCGAAGAGCAGCTGGGCGCCGTCAGCGAAGAATTCGGCGCCTTCGAGGGGGCCAAATGGGTGTGCTCGACGCCGTTGCGGTCGAAGGCCGAGGGCCACCAGGACCACATGTGGCAGAGCCTGCGCACGAACGATATTCAGATGGTCTCGACCGACCACTGCCCGTTCTGCATGAAAGACCAGAAAGAGCTCGGGCTCGGCGACTTCTCGAAGATTCCGAACGGCATCGGCTCGGTCGAGCACCGCATGGACCTCATGTATCAGGGCGTCGTCACCGGTCAGATCACTCTCGAGCGTTGGGTCGAGATCACCTCGACCACGCCCGCGCGCATGTTCGGGCTTTACGGCAAGAAGGGCGTCATCGCACCCGGTGCCGACGCCGACATCGTGGTCTACGACCCCAACGGGCACACGTCGATCGGCATGCCGGTCGACGCCGACGGCAAGCCGACCGGCCGCAAGCACCACATGAACATGGACCACGCGGCGTGGGAGGGCTTCGAGATCGACGGGAAGGTCGACACAGTGATCTCGCGCGGCTCGGTCGTCATCCAGAACGACGAGTTCCACGGGCGGGCCGGGCACGGGCAGTACTTGCGCCGTGGCCTGAGCCAGTACCTGGTCTGAGTTCCGAAGAACAACAGGAAGAGCATCCATGGATTTCGGAGCAGTACTCCAGACCAACCCGCCCGCCAGTCGCACGGTGCACCTTGCCAAGCTCGCCGAGCAGTACGGCTTCAGTCACGTGTGGACCTTCGACAGCCACATCCTGTGGCAAGAGCCCTACGTGATCTACTCGAAGATTCTCGCCGAGACGCACCGCATCACGGTCGGGCCCTTCGTGACGAACCCCGCGACGCGCGACTGGACGGTCACGGCGAGTGTCTTCGCGACCCTCAACGAGCTCTACGGCAACCGCACGATCTGCGGCATCGGCCGCGGCGACTCGGCCGTGCGCGTGACGAACGGCAAGCCGACGACGCTCGCCGAGCTGCGCGAGTCGATTCACGTCATTCGCGAGCTCGGCAACTCACGGGCGGTCGAGTACAACGGCACGACGCTTCAGTTTCCGTGGAGCCACGGCAGCGAGCTCGAGGTCTGGGTGGCCGCCTACGGCCCGCTCGCGCTCAAGCTCACGGGCGAGGTCGGCGACGGCTTCATCCTGCAGCTCGCCGACCTCGACATCGCCAAGTGGATGATCGAGACCGTGCGTACCGCGGCCGACAACGCCGGACGCGATCCGATGTCGATCAAGTTCTGCGTCGCGGCGCCGATGTACATCGGCACCGACTGGGATCACATGCGCAACCAGGTGCGCTGGTTTGGCGGCATGGTCGGCAACCACGTCGCCGACATCGTGGCGAAGCACGGCGACAGTTCGGACGTGCCGAAGGCGCTCACCGACTACATCGCGGGCCGCCAAGGCTACGATTACAACACCCACGGCAAGGCTGGCAACGACCACGTCGACTTCGTGCCCGACGCCATCGTCGACCGCTTCTGCGTGCTGGGCGACGGCAAAGACCACATCGAGAAGCTCGAAGCGCTGCGCGACCTCGGCGTCGACCAGTTCGCTGGCTACCTGCAGCACGACAACAAAGAAGAGACGCTGCGCGTCTATGGCGAGCACGTGATCCCGGCGATGAAGGGCAACAAGGCGGCGCGGGTGTGACGCACGGGATGCTCGCCGCGAGCATCCCGCCGCTTCTCAGTTGCCATGCCGCACCATAGCCTCATGACCGTCGATGCCACTCGCGCCGAGGGCCTCGCTCGGCTCGCCGACTTCGTTCCCCGTGCCGGGCGCTCGTACGCAGCCGAACGCAACCTCGATCGCGGCCCCCAGGATCGCTCGAACGTGTCGACCCTCTCGCCCTGGGTGCGGCACCGGCTCGTCACCGAGCGCGA
>JBBQKE010000154.1:0-4721 GCA_038326585.1 Actinomycetales bacterium
CAGCCGCGGGTGCGCGACCAGCTCGCCCTCGTGCTCGAGGCGGCCAAGCGGCGGGGGAGCCCCCCCGACCACGTGCTGCTCTCCGGGCCGCCGGGGCTCGGCAAGACGACGCTGGCCATGATCGTGGCCTACGAGGGCCAGCGGCCGCTGCGCATGACAAGCGGTCCGGCCATCCAGCATGCGGGCGATCTCGCCGCCGTGCTGTCGTCGCTCATGCCGGGCGAAGTGCTGTTCATCGACGAGATTCACCGCATGGCGCGGTCGGCCGAAGAGATGCTCTACCTGGCGATGGAAGACTTCCGGGTCGACATCATGGTCGGCAAGGGAGCGGGGGCCACGAGCATCCCCCTTGAACTCGCACCGTTCACGCTCGTGGGGGCCACCACGCGGTCGGGGCTGCTGCCGAACCCACTGCGCGACCGCTTCGGCTTCACTGCCCATCTCGGGTTCTACGAACCCGAAGAGCTGCACCAGGTTCTCGTGCGCGCCGCCCGCCTGTTGTCTCTCGCGATCGATGAGGATGCCCTCGCCGAGATCTCACGTCGATCGCGCGGCACGCCTCGCATCGCCAATCGTCTGCTGCGCCGCGTGCGCGACTACGCCCTCGTTCACGGGGGAGCCGCAGACCGCATGGCGGTGCGCGCCGCCCTCGAGCTCTACGATGTCGACGAGCAGGGGCTCGACCGACTCGACCGCGCAGTGCTCGCCGCCATCGTCGAGCGTTTCGATGGCGGACCTGTGGGCCTCTCGACTCTCGCGGTGTCGGTCGGGGAAGAAGCGGAGACGATCGAAGCGGTCGTCGAGCCGTTCCTTGTGCGCTCGGGCCTGCTCTCGCGCACCCCGCGAGGTCGAGTAGCGACAGCGCGTGCGTGGGCGCACCTCGGGCACGCGCCGCGGTCGACTTCTGCCGATGACCTATAGTTGACCGCGGGCCTTGGCTGAGCATCCGCTCGCCGACCGGCACCTGCACCGGTGCCACGCCGTCGAACTCCCCGAAAGGCTTCTGCTCTTATGGATCCGTTGACGATTGTCATGCTGGGCATCCTCGCCCTGCTCATCTTCTTCATGTTCCGCAACTCTCGTAAGCGCAAGGCCGAGCTCGAGATGCTGCAAGACAAGATGGTGCCTGGCGCCGAGGTCATGACGAACTTCGGGCTGTTCGGCACGCTCGTGGCGATCGACGAAGACTCGAATGTCGCCACGATCGAGACGAGCCCGGGCAGCACGGTGAGGGTGCACCGCCAGACACTGGCGCGCGTGGTCGAAGATGAGCCGATCGTCGACGACGAAGACGCGACTGACGAGTTCGTCGACGAGACTCCGGGCGCCGTGCTCAATGAGTCGAGCCTTGACGCACCGACCGAGAAGCCCAAGCGCACCAAGGGCTCTGACAACTAGAGCTTCAGCTCTGTTCCGCGCGGGGCGCGCCGTCAACTGTCGTGCCCTGACATCCCCGTGAAGAAATGAGTGTTTGAGGTGGCCAGAAGTACCGCTGAGCGCAAAGCCATTCGATCGCTGGTGTGGCTCCTCGTCATCATCGTCGCCCTGATTGCAGCCAATGGGGCGAGCGTGCTGTTCAACAACGGTCAGTGGACCCCGAAGCTCGCACTCGACCTCGAGGGCGGCACGCAGATCATTCTGAGCCCGCAGATCGCGAGCGGTGAAGAAGTCACGCAAGAGCAGCTCGATCAGGCCGTCGCGATCATCCGTCAGCGTGTCGACGCGAGTGGAGTGAGCGAAGCCGAGATCAACACCCAGGGCGGTCAGAACATCGTCGTCGCCATTCCGGGTGAGCCCGATGCCGAGACGCTCGAGCGCATTCAGAGTTCGGCGAAGCTCGAGTTCCGCGCGGTGCTGACAGCTGACCTGGCGTCGAACAGCATTATTGGCGACGAAGGTGCCACCGATCCCGGTGCCGAAGGCGCTGACGGCGAAGGCGCTGACGGCGAGGGCACCGACGGTGAGGCCACCGACGACCCCGCGACCGATCCGAGCGCCGAACCCACGCCGAGCGCGAGTCCGACCGACGCGAGTGACCTGGCCTGGATCACTGCCGAACGTCAAGAGCTCTTCGACACCTTCGACTGCTCCTCTCTCGATGTCGTCGGTGCGAACGTCGCTCCGGTCGATGAACCGCTTGTGACCTGCGAGCAAGATTCGAGCATCAAGTACATCCTTGGGCCGGTCGAGGTTGCAGGCGAGCGCATCGCGGATGCCCGCTCGGGCCTCATCGCCTCGGCAACGGGCGTCACCACCAACGAGTGGGGCGTGTTCATCGAGTTCGATGGCGACGGAACCCAGCAGTTCCGCACCGTGACCGAGCGGCTCGTGTCGCTCGTCGGGGTGCAGAACCAGTTCGCCATCGTGCTCGACGGCCGCGTCATCAGCGCCCCGCGCACGATCAGCGCGATCACGGATGGCCGACCGCAGATCAGCGGAAACTTCACGGAGGAGAGCGCCCAGGTGCTCGCCGACCAGCTGAAGTTCGGCGCATTGCCGATCGGCTTCGAGGTGCAGTCGAGCGAGAACATCAGCGCCACACTCGGCGTCTCGCAGCTGCAGAGCGGCATCATCGCCGGCATCATCGGCATCATTCTGGTCGCGCTGTACGGGTTCTTCCAGTATCGAGCGCTGGGTGGTGTGGTGATCGCTTCGCTCGTCGTGGCGGCGATCGTGACCTACCTGATCATCACCTACCTGTCGAATCAGCAGGGCTACCGACTCTCTCTCGCCGGCGTCGCAGGCCTGGTGATCTCGATCGGCGTCATCGCCGACTCGTTCATCGTCTACTTCGAGCGCATCCGTGACGAGCTGCGCGACGGTCGCAGTGTCGACGGCGCCGTGATGGCGGGCTGGAAGCGCGCGTTCCGCACCATTTTGATCTCTGACGTCATCAACTTCATCGCGGCAGTGGTGCTGTTCGTGCTGGCCGTGGGCAACGTGCGCGGTTTCGCGTTCACGCTCGGCATCACCACCGTGGTCGACCTCATCATCGTGATCATGTTCACGCACCCGATGATGGTGCTGCTCGGCCGCACCTCGTTCTTCGGCGGCGGTCACCCGCTCAGCGGGCTCGACCCGAAGGCACTCGGCGCCGTGTACCGCGGTCGTGCGCAGTTCCGCGCTCCCGTGGGAGTGTCGACCGTGAAGGTCGCGAGCAGCAGCCGAGAGGCCCAGCGCCGCCAAACCATCGCCGAGCGAAAAGCCGCCGAAGCGAGCGGTGAGAGGAACAACGCGAAATGAGCAAGTTCACACGTTTCGGAAACGACCTCTACACGGGTGCGCGCTCGTTCGACTTCGTCGGCAAGCGGCGCATCTGGTACGCAGTCGCAGCCCTGTTCGTCATTCTGGCGATCGGCCTGACCGCACTGCGAGGCGGCTTCGTCTTCGGTATCGAGTTCCGGGGCGGATCCGAGTTCCGAGTGCAGGGCACGACGGCCGTCGAAGAAGGAACGGCCGCGGCGACTGCCATTGCCATCGACGCTGTGAACACCGTGGTGGCTGGCTCGAACCCGCGCGTCTCGATCGTCGGAGGCGACTCGGTTCGCGTTCAGACTGAGCAACTGACGCCCGCCGAGACCGACGAGGTTCGTGCGGCTCTCGCCGAGGCCTACAGCGTGAGCGTCTCTGAGGTGAGTTCGTCGTTCATCGGAGCGACCTGGGGCGCTGACATCACCCGGCAGGCGATCCTTGCCCTGGTGGTGTTCCTCGCATTGGCAAGCCTCGTGATGGCGTTGTACTTCCGCACCTGGAAGATGGCCGCGGCGGCGATCGTCGCGCTCTTCCACGACCTCATTGTCACCACCGGTGTCTACGGAGTGCTCGGTCTCGAGATCACCCCTGCCGCCGTGATCGGCTTCTTGACGATTCTGGGCTACTCGCTCTACGACACCGTGGTCGTCTTCGACAAGGTTCGCGAGAACACGAGTGAAGATGGCGTCGAGTCGCGGCGCACGTTCGCGCAGTCGGTGAACCTGGCGGTCAACCAGACGCTCGTGAGATCGATCAACACTTCGGTCGTGGCCGTGCTGCCGACTGCCGCGATCCTCTTCATTGGTTCGTTGCTGCTGGGCGCGGGAACCCTGCGCGACATCGCGCTCGCCCTCTTCATCGGAACGCTCGTCGGAACCTATTCCTCGATCTTCTTGGCGGCTCCGCTGTACGTGCACTTGCGCGAGAACGAGCCCGAGGTGAAGAAGCAGGGAATGCGGCCGCGCGTCGTGCGCACCGAGTCGGGCGCTGTGCGCTGATCCTCACCTGACGCGTCTTAGAATCAGGCGAGAGAGGACGCGCGCATGACGGATACGACCCAGCAGTCGACTCCTCCGTTGCGCGCGCTCCTCCCGCGCATCTTCTCGCGAGCGCAGCCGGCTGGTGCGCTCGAGAACCTTCTGCGCACCGTTCGATCGCAGCACCCGAAAGCGGACCTCGCTCTCATCGAGCGGGCTTACAAGGTCGCCGAGAAGGCCCACGAGGGTCAGACGCGCAAGAGTGGCGAACCGTACATCACGCACCCTCTGGCAGTCGCGCAGATTCTGGCCGATCTCGGCATTGGCGCCAAGACGATCGCGGCTGCGCTGCTGCACGATACGGTCGAAGACACCGGATACAGCCTCGAACAGCTGCGTGCCGACTTCGGCGATGAGATCGCCATGCTCGTCGATGGCGTCACCAAGCTCGACAAGCTGAAGTACGGCGACAGCGCACAGGCGGAAACCGTG
>JBBQKE010000155.1:0-4721 GCA_038326585.1 Actinomycetales bacterium
GTCGGCCGTCGCGGAGCCTGGCGGGGCCTGGTGGATGCTCTGCTCCCCGGTCCGGTCGGCTCGAGACTGCCCACCGTGGGCGCCCTCGTACGGCGGCGCATGGGTGACGCGATTCTCGAGCGTCTGGTGGCACCAGTCGTCGAGGGAATCCACTCGAAGCACCCCGACGACCTTCCGGTCTCTGCTGTTCCCGGCCTCGTGCACAACTTGCTGCGCGAGAACTCGCTGGGCCGCGCGGTCGCCCGTATGCGCATCGACGCTCCGGCGGGGGCGCTCGTCGCCAGCCTCGACGGCGGAATGTCGACGCTGGTCGACACCCTGCTGGCTGAGCTCACGCGGTTCGGAGTGGCGATCGAGTTCGGCGTGCGAGTGGCCGAGGTGCACGCCGACCGCGTCGTACTCGCGAGCGACAAGGCCGATGAGCAGGAGGTGCGCCACGGCCTCGTGGTCGTCGCTGCTCCGGGCCTCGTCGCCGCGGCTGATGGCACCCCCGGCGGCGCGGTAGACACGCACCTGGTGACGCTCGTGCTCGCACCCGACGGCGCCGAGTCGCCGGCACTGGCCGATGCGCCCCGCGGCACCGGGGTGCTCGTCGCCCGCGGCAGTGACGTGGGGGCGCGCGCGCTCACGCACGTGAGCGCCAAGTGGTCGAGCGTGCGGTCAGCAGCTGAAGGTCGAGAGGTCGTGCGCCTGAGCTATGAGCACCCTCCGACGGTCGAGCAGGCGCGGCTGGATGCCGAGGCGCTGCTCGGGGTGAGCATCCCGAACGAACGGGTTCTGGCCGCCGAGATCGTCACGTGGCAACGAGCGGCACGCATCGTCGTGCACGACGCTCTACCCGTGGTCGGCGAGCAGGTGTCGGGCACGGGCCTGGCCGCCGTCATCGCACACGCCCTCGAGACTGCCGCGGCCATCGGCTTGCCCGACGGGCACCCCGCGGGGTCGGGCACGACACCGAGCACCGAGACTGTGATCACAAAGAAAGCGACCGCGTCATGAGCGAAACCCTGGCCTACACCGTCTACGTCGTGCTGCGGCGCGACCCCCACCGACCGAGCTCGGGTGGTGGCGTGCAGAGCGCGGTCGCAGCTGTTGCCGAGCAGGGGGTCACCGTGCGCGGCATCTATGACGTCGGCGGGCTGCGCGCCGACGCCGACCTCATGCTGTGGCTGCACGGCGAAACGCCCGAGGGCTTGCAGTCGGCCATCCGCACGCTGCGACGCGCCGAACTGCTCAGCACCCTGCTGCCCACGTGGAACGCGATGGGCGTGCACGTGCAGGCCGAGTTCAGCCGCAGCCACGCCCCCGCGTTCATGCTCGGCAAAGAGCCGAAGGGGTGGGTGTGCGTCTACCCCTTCGTGCGGTCGTACGAGTGGTACCTGCTGCCTGAAGAGGAGCGCCGCGACATGCTCGCCGAGCACGGCCGCAAGGGCAGCGCCTTCACCGAAGTGCTCGCGAACACGGTGGCCAGCTTCGCTCTGGGTGATTACGAGTGGTTGCTCGGACTCGAGAGCGACAATGCTCTCGACCTCGTCGACATGATGCGCGACTTGCGCTACACCGACGCGCGGCGTCACGTGCGCGAAGAGGTTCCCTTCTTCACCGGCCGACGTCTCGACGACGCCGACCTCGATGCCCAGATCAGAGAGGTTCTCGCGTGACGATCACCAATAACGGCCTCGGGCCCGACGGCAAGGCTGTGGTCGTCGACCTGACCGACGGCACCTTTGAGGGCGAGCAGTTCGCCCGGGCTGCGACCGATACGGCGCAGTCGTTCGCTGTGCCCGGCCACGTCGAAGAGCCTGTGGCATATGACGCCGTGATTCTCGCCGGATTCGGCGGCCCCGAAGGGCAAGACGACGTCATTCCCTTCTTGCGCAACGTGACGCGCGGGCGAGGCATCCCCGATGAACGCCTCGAAGAAGTGGCGCACCACTACCGGCACTTCGGCGGCGTGAGCCCCATCAACGAGCAGAATCGCGCCCTGCAGGCGGCCCTGCAGGCCGAAGCCGATCGCCGTGGCCTGGGGTTGCCGATCTACTGGGGCAATCGCAACTGGGATCCGTACTTGCCGCAGGCCGTGCAGCAGGCCTACGACGACGGGCACCGCACCGTTCTAGGCCTCGCGACGAGCGCGTACAGCAGCTTCTCGAGCTGCCGCCAGTATCGCGAAGACTTCGCGAAGGCTCTCGATGAGACGGGTCTCTGGGGCGAGCTGCGCATCGACAAGGTGGGCCAGTTCTTCGATGCGCCCGGCTTCGTCGCGCCCTTCGTCGCGGCGGTGGCGGATGCCCTGCGCACCCTCCTCGCCGATGGTGTTGATCTGGCAGGTGTCAGGGTGCTCTTCGCCACCCACAGCATTCCGACCTCTGATGCCGAGCGCAGCGGGCCGCGCGACGTCGACTGGGGCGAGGGCGGCGCCTACGCGGCGCAGCACCTCGCCGTGAGCGGCGTGATTATGCAGAAGGCGCTCGCCGAGGTGCGCGTCGAGCATGCCGAACTCGCTGAGGTCGCGTGGCAGCTTGTCTACCAGAGCCGCTCGGGTCCCCCGACGCAGCCGTGGCTCGAGCCCGACATCAACGACGCGATCGTCGAGCACGCCGCGGCGGGGGCGACGACCATCGTCATGGTGCCGGTGGGCTTCGTGAGCGACCACATGGAGGTCATGTGGGACCTCGACACCGAGGCCATGGAGACCTGCGAGCAGAACGGCGTGCGTGGCTTGCGGGTGGCCACACCGGGCATCGATCCCGTGTATGTCAGCGGCCTCATCGACCTGGTCGAAGAGCGACTGCGCGGCACCCCGAAGAGTGAGCGGCCCCGCGAGACATCGCTGGGCCCCTGGTATGACGTCTGCCGCCCGGGATGCTGCGAGAACGTGCGCGCGGGCTTCAAGCCCGCCATCTCGGGTCTGCAGCCGTGACCACGACGTCGTCGGGCACTGCGGCGCCGATCCGCCTCGGCACGCGCGGCAGCGCCCTCGCGCTCGCGCAGTCTCAGCGCGTAGCCGACTCGATCTCGGCCCGCGCCGGCGTGCCCGTCGAACTCGTCACGATCACCACGCACGGCGATGTATCGACAGCGCCCCTGGCGAGCATGGGAGGGGTGGGAGTCTTCGTTGCGGCTGTGCGCGAAGCACTGCTCAGTGGCGAGTGCGACGTCGTGGTGCATTCGCTGAAAGATCTGCCGACGACCCCGCACGACGAACTCGCCGTGACGGCGGTGCCGCAGCGCGCCGATGCCCGTGATGCCGTGGTCGCCCGCGAAGGACTGGCGCTCGAAGCACTGCCCGCCGGCGCGCGCGTTGGCACGGGGTCGCCGCGCCGGCGCGCGCAGCTGCGGCGTCGCCGAGCCGATCTCGACGTGGTCGAGCTTCGGGGCAACGTCGATACCCGCATCGGGCGGGTTCTCGGCGCCGAGGCCGACCTTGACGCGGTGGTGCTCGCTGCCGCCGGGCTCGAACGTCTAGGTCGACTCGACGTGATCACCGAGCACCTCGGAATCGCCGGATGGCCGACCGCACCGGGTCAGGGCGCTCTCGCGATCGAGACGAGGGCCAGCGTCGCTGGCCCGTTGCGCGCGGCGCTGCAGGGCATCGACCACCGCGCCACCCGAACGTGCGTTGAGGCCGAGCGGGCCGTGCTGCGACTGCTCGAGGCGGGGTGCTCGGCTCCGCTCGGCGCTCACGCATTCATCGATGACGGCATGCTGTTTCTTGCCGCGCGGGTCTACTCGCCCGAGACGGGCGAGCAGGTCTCGAGCGCGCACGCTCTCTACCTCGACGACACCCGCACCCCCGGCGACGATGCCGCGAAGCGCGTGGTCGACGAGCTGCTCGCGCAGGGCGCCGCCGAGCTGGCGCCGCTCGGAGGTGCACGATGAGTGAGCTCGGCCCCAGCATCCGCCCTCGCCGACTGCGCACGAGCGCAGCGATGCGCCGCCTCGTGAGCGAGACCGAGGTGCGGCCGCACCAGCTGGTGCTTCCGGTGTTCGTGCGCGAAGGCCTCGACGCCCCGCAGCCGATCGCCTCGATGCCCGGCGTCGAGCAGCATTCGCTCGACAGCCTGCGCGCGATCTCGTCCCGCGCGGCCGCGGCAGGGCTCGGCGGCATCATGCTGTTCGGGGTTCCTCACACGCGAGATGCCATCGGAACCGGTGCCACCGACCCCGACGGCATTCTCAACGTCGCGACCCGAGCGGTCGCCGCCGAGGTCGGCGACGCGATCGTCGTGCAGACCGATCTGTGCCTCGACGAGTTCACCGACCACGGGCACTGCGGCGTGTTGGATGCTCACGGCCGGGTCGACAATGACGCGAGTCTCGAGCGCTACGCGGCCATGGCGGTGGCGCAGGCCGAGTCGGGCGCGCAGCTGCTCGGCCTCAGCGGCATGATGGACGGCCAGACGCGAGTCGCCCGCTCTGCACTTGACGCGGCCGGCTTCACCGACGTCGCCCTGCTCGCCTACTCGGCGAAGTACGCTTCGGCGTTCTACGGCCCGTTCCGCGACGCGGTCGAGTCGGCGCTCGACGGCGACCGCCGCACCTACCAGCTCGACCCCGGCAACGCGCGCGAGGGGCTGCGGGAAGCGGCACTCGATGTGGCGGAGGGTGCCGACATCGTCATGGTGAAGCCCGCTCTCGCCTATCTCGACGTGCTGCGCCGCGTCGCCAACGCATCGCCTGTTCCCGTGTGGGCCTACATGGTCTCGGGCGAGTACGCG
>JBBQKE010000156.1:0-4720 GCA_038326585.1 Actinomycetales bacterium
GGGCGGCGAGGGCGGGCTGCTCGGTCTCGCCGCGCGCGACACCGGCACTCCCTACCTCTATGCCTATCTCACGGCGGCGAACGACAACCGCATCGTGCGCATGGCACTCACCGGCGCGCCCGGCACGTATGCGCTCGGCAGCGTCGAGGTGCTGCTCGCGGGCATCCCGAAGGCGCGTACCCACAACGGTGGGCGCCTCGTATTCGGTCCAGATGGGATGCTCTACGCGACGACCGGCGATGCCCAGCAGACCGGCCTCGCGCAAGACCAGAATGCTCTGGCCGGCAAGATTCTGCGGCTGACACCGGAGGGAGACGTTCCCGCCGACAACCCGTTCTCTGACTCGTACGTCTACTCGCTCGGGCACCGCAACCCGCAGGGCCTCGTCTTCGATCGCACCGGGCAGCTCTGGGCCGCCGAGTTCGGCCAGAACACCTGGGACGAGCTCAATCGCATTGAGCCCGGCGAGAACTACGGCTGGCCCATCGTCGAGGGCATCGGCGGGCGGTCAGGCTATGTCGACCCCGTTCAGCAGTGGGCGACGAGCGAAGCGAGCCCGAGCGGGCTCGGCATCGTGGGCGACACCCTCTTCTTGGCCTCGCTGCGCGGGCAGCGCCTCTGGGCGATCGACATCGACTCGCCCGACACCGGCACCGCGCACTTTGTGGGCGAACTCGGGCGGATCCGCGACGCTGTTGCCGCGGGTGACGGCCGACTGCTCATCGTGACGAGCAACACCGACGGTCGCGGCAGCCCCAGGGCCGATGACGACCGATTGCTGGCCGTCACCCTCGTGCCGCGCGGGTGACGTCAGAGGTCGCGCCTACGATCGACGTCGTGAGTGATCTCGACCGGGTGCGGCACTGGGCCGAAGCGCTCATTGCCCTGCACCTCGACGACTCGTGGAGCTTCGCCTTCGACCGCGCCACGCGCCGTGCGGGCCTGTGCGACTTCAGGCGCAAACGCATCTCGGTCTCACGGCACCTGGCCGAGCGCTTCGACGACGATGTCATTCACCAGACGCTGCTACACGAGGTCGCGCACGCACTCGCCGGCCCCGGCACTGGTCACGGCCCGGTGTGGAGACGCATCGCGCGCGAGCTCGGGTACGTCGGCGGCACGACCCACGACGGGCCGATCGCCGACGACCGAGCGCGCTGGCGCGGGTCGTGCCCGAGCGGTCACGAGTTCGTGCGGTTTCGCCGCCCGAGAAGCGACGTGTCGTGCGGGCGCTGCTCGCGCGGCTTCAGCCGCGCGGCCATCATCACGTGGCGCGATCAGGCAGGTCTCACTCCGAGACAGTGACCTCTTTCCAGAACGCCACATAGTTGCTGAAGTCTTTGCCGACGCGCTCGATGCCACTCGCGTAGGGGGTCGGGTAGCTCCACGCGCGGTCTTGCATCGCCTGGCCGTCGACCGTCACGGTGAAGTACTGGCACGCGCCCTTCCAGGGGCAGGTGTAGGGCGTCGGGCTCTCCGAGAGAAAGCCATCGACGATGCTCGACGGCGGAAAATACCAATTGCCCTCGATCTTGATCAGGTCGTCTTCTGCGGCCTCGGCGATGACGGTGCCGTTGACGTGAGCCTTCATGGGTCCTCCTGAGGTCGAGCGATGCCAGGCAGAGCGTGCTGGTTGGTGAGCACAACCTCAGGCTGGCAGGTCGAATTCCCGCAGCACCACGAGTTCGGTCGATTCCCAGCGCTCGCGCGCAGCGGTCACAGCCGCGGGTCCGTCGGTTGCGGCGAGCATCCGCCCCCCGACAGAGGCGCTCAGCATGTGGGCGACCGCACCGCGCAAACCCTGGTAGCCCGCCGCCGCAACTGCGGCCTCGGGGCTCGTCGCGTCGATGCCCACGGCGCCAAGGGCGTCGATCACCGCGCCGGCAAGCAAGTGGTCTTCGACCGGGATGCCCTCCGGCGCGTCGACGGGCGAACCCGCCGCGACGACCGCGACCATCGTGCGCTCGCCGCGAGCGGCCTGCAGCGCGAGCAGACGCTGCGCGATCGAGGTCGCCGCGCCGCACCGCGCATCAATGACCTCGAGGTGCGGCGGCAAGGCATCCACCGGCACCGACTCGGTCGCGAGGCCGTCACACCAGACGAGCAGGTGGGCCGAGCCGCCGATGCGGCGAGCGCCGTCGAGGCCGACGTCGAACCGCACCTGGTAGCGGTGCTGGGCGTCGGGGCGGTCGTCATCATGCGAGCCAGTCACAGGTCGATCGTATCGACGTGCACCAGACTGAGCACATGCGCGTGCGACTCGATCTGCTGCTCGACTGCCCGGCCGATGCTGCGTGGGAGGCCGTGCACTCCCCCGCCGTCTTTCGAGCGGTGTCGGGGCCCGTCACGATAGCGACGTCGCTCGAGCCCGGAGGGTTTCCCGAACGCTGGGCCGACACCGAGCACCGCGTGCGGCTGAGCATGCTCGGAGTGCTGCCGATGGGCAGTCAGCTCATCCGCCTGCGCGACGAGACGCGCGCCGACGGCACCCGAATCGTGCACGACGAAGGCGGGCCGCTCACGGGAGCGATGAGCGTCGTCTCGAGTTGGCACCACCGCATGGCGATCAGCCCTGACCCCGCTGCTCCGCTCTCCCGCACGCGGTTTCGCGATGCCCTCGATCTCGGCGCCGGCGTGCTGACCCCCTTCGCCTGGCTAGGGTTCTGGTTTTTCTGGCAACTGCGGGCGCAGAAGCTCAAGCGGCTCGCGCCCGGCTGGGCAGCGCAATTCGGCGCGAGGGGCAGCTCGACGAGCGGCGCGGCGTGAGCACAGCATCCGATGCGTCGATGAACGGCACTCCCGATCACGCGATCAGCGCCCTGGCCGTCGCCGACTGGCGGCGCCGCACGACAGCGCTTTACGCCGAGCTACGCGCCGCGACCGACCTGACCGCGGCACACGACCACTGGCGCCGCACGCGCGACGAGCTTTTCACGCACCACTCCGCGTCACCCCTGTTGCCCGCCGACCGCGAGGCTTTCACCGGCTTGCGCGTGAAGCCGTACGACCCGGCGTGGCGTTTCGAGTGCGTGATTCAGGATGCTGAGTCGCAGCACACCGCTCCTTATCGAATCAGCGTCGAGACCGGCACCGACGGAGTCGTGCCGTTCGACCGGCTCGGGCTCGTCGAGGTGCCCGGGGTCGGCTCGCTCGACGTGTGGCGGCTCGCCTCGTACGGCGGCGGGCTCTTCGTGCCGGTGCGGGATGCTCTCTCGCGAGTCGTAGGCGGCACCTACGGCGGCGGCCGCTACCTGCTCGACACCATCAAGGGTGCCGACCTCGGCGGGGGTCGCGCGCCGTGGTCGCTCGTGCTCGACTTCAACTTCGCCTACAACCCCTCGTGCGCCTACGACGAAGCGTGGGCGTGCCCCCTCGCTACGCCCGGCAACGTCGTCGACGTCGAGATTCCCGTCGGCGAGCGCTACGGCGACGGGCGGCTCGTTCTCTGAGCCTTGTCATAGCCTGAGGACAGCCCGCCAGGGCAACCTGCTACGGTTGATGCATAGGCAGGGCCCCAGGGCTCTCCTGCGTCGTAGAACGCTTCCTCATCCCGCCCGCCGCGCACTGACTCGCGCACCGGAGCGGTTCGACACTTTCTCACGGCGAACGATGTCGGCCATTGCCGCCGTCGCCACTTCGATTCCTGATGGCGCGCACGGGGTTACTGAAACTCAGGCGCGCCCGCCGCATCCTGACCACTCGGTCGCGGATGCCGGGGATCACCCCTGTTCGAAAGGCACCACCAGAATGACCAGCACTTCTTCCACCACCACCTTCAGCGCGCTCGGCGTGCCCTACCCGCTCGTCGAGGTTCTCGAGGCTCAGGGCAAGACCGAAGCGTTCCCGATCCAGGTCGACACGCTCGCCGACACCCTCGCGGGTCGCGACGTGCTCGGCCGCGGCAAGACCGGCTCGGGCAAGACCCTGGCCTTCGCGATTCCGATGGTCGCGCGCCTCGGCATGCGCACGGGCCCGGCCCGCCGCCCGATGAAGCCTCTGGGCCTCATCCTGGCGCCGACCCGCGAGCTCGCCACCCAGATTCTCGCCGTCATCGAGCCCATGGCCGAGGCATACGGCATGCGTGCCATGACGATCTTCGGCGGCGTCTCGCAGGGCAAGCAGGTGCAGCAGCTGCAGCGCGGCGTCGACATCGTCGTCGCGGCACCCGGCCGCCTCGAAGACCTCATGAAGCAGGGCTTCGTATCGCTCGACTCGGTCGAGATCACCGTGCTCGACGAGGCCGACCACATGGCCGACCTGGGCTTCTTGCCCGGCGTCACGCGCATTCTCACCGCCACGCCCGCACGCGGGCAGCGAATGTTGTTCAGCGCGACCCTCGACAACGGGGTCGACAAGCTCGTCAAGCGCTTTTTGAGCAACCCGATCACGCACTCGGTCGACGAGGCCAACTCGCCCGTCGCCGACATGACGCACCATGTCTTCGAGCTCTCGGGCACCGACGAGAAGAAGCGCCTGATCACCGCGCTCGCCTCGGGCCAGGGCCGCCGCATCCTGTTCATGCGCACGAAGCACACGGCCAAGAAGCTCGCGAAGTCGCTCACCGAGCAGGGAATCCCCGCGGTCGACCTGCACGGCAACCTCTCGCAGCCGGCCCGCGACCGCAACCTCGCCGCGTTTGGCGACGGCAGCGTGCGCGTGCTCGTGGCGACGGATGTCGCGGCACGCGGCGTGCACGTCGACGACATCGAACTCGTCATTC
>JBBQKE010000157.1:0-4677 GCA_038326585.1 Actinomycetales bacterium
CGCCGTCGAGTCGACCAAGGCGCGCGCTGCCGACCCGCTCGACCAACTCGACGACCTGCGCTCTGCGATGGACTCCGTCGAAGTGGCGCTCGCCTCGTCACGCACGCAGGCGCAACGCCTCGCGCACGCGCGCGAGGCGTACCTCGCCGCCCGGGTGCAGACCGAGGCGCAAGTCGCCGCAGCGCGCGCGGCCCTCGGCTCGGGCGGCTCTGCCGGTGCGCGAGCGCGGCTGGCCGAGGCGGAAGACGAGCTGCGAGCATCCGCCGCGGTCATCGACACCGATCCGGTTGAGGCGCTCGATGCCGTGCGCCGCGCGCTCACGCACGCCCGCGACGCCGAGGTGCTGGCGCGCTACTGACTCGCTTGCAGCCAGGCCAAGACGGCGAGCACGCGGCGGTGGTCGCCGTCGGCGGCGTCGAGGCCGAGCTTGGCGAAGATGGCCGAGATGTGCTTCTCGACGGCTCCGACGCCGATGAACAGCGCGGCCGCGATGGCGGCGTTCGTGCGACCCTGCGCCATGAGCTCGAGCACCTCGCGCTCACGGGCAGTCAGCGCGGCGAGCGGGTCGACGCGTCTGGCCATGAGCTGCGTGATGACCTCTGGGTCGAGCACGGTGCCACCGGCAGCAACACGTTCGAGAGCATCCCGAACCTCGTCGAGCGAGATCACGCGGTCTTTCAGCAGGTAGCCGATGCCGCCCGTTCCGGCGGCGAGTAGCTCTTGCGCGTAGGCAACCTCGACGTATTGCGACAGCAGCAGAATCGCGATGCCCGGGTGTCGGCGCCGCACCTCGATGGCAGCGCGCACTCCCTCATCGCGAAAGCTCGGCGGCATGCGCACGTCAAGCACCACGGCATCGGGCTCGAGGGCTGGCAGCGCGGCCAGCAGAGTCTCGGCATCACCGAAGGCTCCGACCACGTCGAGGCCCGCGTCGCCGAGCACCCGCACCAGCCCTTCGCGCAGCAGCACCGAATCATCGGCAACGGCAACGCGAAGGGCTGGCATGGCGTTCAGCCTAGGCTTTCGGCGCGGTGTCGCCGGTGGCGCTGGCGGTGCTGGCGGATGCTGCGCCGACGCCCGCGAGCGGCAACGTCACCGTGACGGCCGTCGGGCCGCCCTCGGGGCTCGAGAACGCGAAGGTGCCACCCATGCCGGCCGCGCGATCGCGCAACCCGGCCAGGCCGTGCCCGACCGACTCGACTGCCCCGCCGACGCCGTCGTCAGTCACGGCGACGACGAGAGCGCCGTCAGCCGTCGTGACGCTCAAAGTGATGGCGGTGGCGCTCGAGTGCTTTGCGGCGTTGGCAATGAGTTCGCTCGCCACGAAGTAGGCGTTGCGCGCCACCTCGTCGGGCAGGTTCGCCGTCGCACCGAGTTCGGTCTCCAGCGTCACGGGAATACTCGAGCGGGTCGCCAGCGACTCGAGGGCCGCGAAGAGTCCGCGGTCGAGCAACAGCGGCGGCGCGAAGCCCCGCGACAGGTTGCGAAGTTCGTCGAGGGCGTCCTGTGCCTGGCGGCGGGCATCCTGAATCAAGGTGACTGCCTCGGCCGGGTCTGCGGTGCCATCAGCGAGGCGGCGTTCGGCGGCAGCGAGATCCATCTGCAGGCGGATCAAGCGTTGCTGCGGGCCGTCGTGAATGTCGCGCTCGATGCGGCTCAGAGCAGACCCCTCGGCTGCAACCGCGGCCTGGCGCGAGGTGAAGAGGTTCGACACCTGTGCTTCGAGCTGCTCGTTCGTGAACCGGCCGAGGAAGGGGCGCGCGAGCGCAGCGTGCAGCCAGGTCATGCCGCGCAGCACGTAGGGCAGGGTGACCAGAGCGATGGTGCCGAGCACGATCGCAACAACGGCGAGGGTAGGAGCCACACGTTCGAGCCAACCGCTCGCGATCACCCAGTCGGGGTCTGTCGCGCCGACGGCCCACAGGTCGGGGCCAACGATGGCGAGGCGAATCGGCAGCGCCGCTGCGGCGACGATCAACGAGAACCACACGGTCAGCACGACGAAGCTCACCGTGGCGATGATCGGCGAAATGATCGCGCCGTGCACCAAGCTCAACCAGTAGCGGCCATTGGCCAGCGGACGCAACCAGCGCCTCCACCACACCATCGTTGGGTCGCTCACCCAGACTGGCCGAGCGATCGGCGTCTCGCCCGAGTAGCGCAAACGCACAAGCTCGAAGGTTCCGGCATATCTGGCCAGCAGCAGCGTCAGCGAGAGGATGAAGATGCCGACGACGAAGACGATCAGACCCGCGGCTCCGGAGACCAGCGAGGTGAGCGCAGCGCTCACGGCAATAGCGATGATGAAGGTCGGAATCAGGTAGCCGAGCGCGCGGGGCACGCGACGCCAGAGGGCGCCGTAGCTCCAGCTGTCGGCGACGGCGGGAGCCGGGCCTGCCGGGGTGGTCGGGGCGGTAGTCATGATGTTCTCCTGAGGTCAGACTGCCACGCAGCACCGTGCCGCGGGCGTGCCTCCAGCCTCGCGATCGGCGTCGCTGAGCGGCATCCGGCCGGCCCACGAACCGTACGGGGGCTAACCCCCCTCTTACTACTCGACCCGCAGAGCCACGACCGTGACGGCGAGCGTCACGCTGATCGGGGCAGTCCAGCCCTCGAGCACGGCGCCGACCTTCACGCGGTCTTGGTGAAAGGCGTTAGGCCCCATGAAGACGGCATCGAGGGCCTGCTCGACCGAGAGTTCGACGCGCTGGCGCACCTCGACCGAACTCACGAGAGTCGCGTCGGGGATGCTCGCCGCAACCTCTTCTGCCTTGCCGGCAGGCACTTTCATGAGTTTGAGCCCGTGCCCGAGCTCGCGCTGGTGGTCGCCGTGCGGCACGACGAAGATCGCGGTTGCCCCGGGTGCGAGGATGCGCCGCACCTCGTCGGCGCTACCGGGGGCGAAGATGCGCAGGGCCACGTCGACGCTTCTCTCGCGCAAGGGGATGCCGCTCCAGACGTCAGCGCTCACGGCAGCCAGACGCTCGTGGGCACGGGCAGCGATGCGCACCGCCGGTGCCGAGGCGTCGAGCACGATGCCGCGCAGGTCGGGGCGGGCATCCAGAATCTGGGCCGCGTACCAGCCAGTGCCGCCACCGAGGTCAGCGAGCCAGCCACGTGCGTCAGCCGGCACGGCCGCGAGCACCGCGGCCGCGATCTCATCGTGAAAGCCCTCGGCCTGAAAGCGTTCGCGCGCCTCGAGCATCTCGGGGGTGTCGCCGCTCGCGGGCGCGCCTTTGCCCTTGTGGGCGGCGCGCAGGCTCAGGTAGCCCTGGCGGGCCTGGTCGAAGTGGTGGCGGTTGGTGCACGACGCGCCGCCTTCAGCCGGCGACAGCGGCTCGCCGCAACTCGGGCACTGCAGAATGTCGAAGGTCGCGTCGAGGGTGCTCACGTGCGCAACCGTACAGGGCGGGGCCCAGCCTTCCGCGATCGGTAGGCTGACGGCGGCGACTCCCGAGCAAGTTCGGCGGCCATCCCTCTCTGCACAAAGGTCTTCTCTTGGCGGTCGTCTACATTCTCATCAACGCGCTGTTCATCTCGGTGAGCAACGTGATGGGCGGCGTCGCGGCCCGGCGGCTTCCGCTCATCATCGTTGTCGCGATCGCAGGCCCGACGACGATCATCATTGCCCTGCTGCTCGCCCTCGTCGTGCCGGGCACCCCGAGTTGGCCCGGCTTCTGGGTCGGCTTCGCCGCCGGACTCTTCGGCGGCATGGGCCTGCCGGTTGCCTATCGCGCCTTCGCGATCGGCCCCGTCGGCATCGCCGGAGCGGTTCTCGCCGTGGTCGGCACCGGCCTGCTGGTGCTCGTCGGCGTGCTCACGGGCGACGAGATCACGCCGCTGCGGGGCGCAGGCCTCGCGCTCGGTCTCATCGCGATTCTTCTCGTCACCTACCGAGCGCCCGTCGACGGTGTGCGGCCGAGCCTTCGCGGGCCCGTGCTCGCCGTAGTCGCCGCGATTCTCTTCACGGGCTTCATCGTCACGATCAATTCGGCGCCTGAAGCCGACGGGCTATGGCCCGTGGTCGGCGCGCGCTTCGGGGTCACGACGATCGCCATGATCCTGCTGGGTTGGATGCTCTTCCGTGAGGGCCCCCGCACCGTGGGCATGCACTTCCGGGGCCGATACGTTCTCATTCCGATGGTCACCGGAGCAGCCGACATTCTCGGCAACCTGTTCCTCGTGCTCGCGCTGCAGGCGGGCGACCTCGTGCTGCTCGCCATTCTGGCGCCGGCCGCTCCCGTCTTCACGGCGATCATTGGCCGCGTCTTCTTGCGCGAGCTCATGACGCGCTGGCAGGTGCTCGGCCTTGTCGTGGCCTCGGCCGCGCTCGTGCTCGCGTCGCTCTGAGCGAGTTCTCTTCGCTCAGCGCTAGCGTGGCTTCGTGCTCTGTCGCCTGCTCGCCACGAACCGGGCGAGCACGCGCGCCCCGATCAGCACCTCGACCGCCGCGGCGGGCCGCAACCAGCGCGATCGCGGCAGATCGACCATGCCGCCTTTCGCAAAACTCGCGATGGTGAGCCCCGCGACCGGAATCGCCCACGCCGCGAACGTCGCGAGCTGCCAGCCGCGGCTGCGCTCGTGCTTCAGGGTGAACCAGGTCCACAGGGCCGCGTCGGCCAGGTAGTCGCCCTGCGTGCCGAAGCGAGTGACCGTGCCCGTGCCGCGCGCGAGCTT
>JBBQKE010000158.1:0-4671 GCA_038326585.1 Actinomycetales bacterium
TGCGCCTGAAGCACGGCCAGCGGATGCGCCGCGCGCTCCCCCTCCGCGAGCTCGAGCGCGCGCGCGAGCCCCACAGCCCCGGCCACGTTCTCGGTGCCCGAGCGGCGGTCGCGCTCTTGCCCTCCCCCGTGGATGAGCGGCGCGATCGCGGCGGTCGTCGGCAGCAGCAGCGCGCCGACTCCCTTCGGAGCGCCGAGCTTGTGCCCCGAGATCGTCAGCGCGTCGGCCGTCGACAGCTCAGGATTGCGCGCGGCATCGACCGGGTACCAGCCGGCGAGTTGCACGGCATCGGTGTGCAGCAGCGCTCCGACTTCGTGCGCCGCGGCTCCGAGAGTCGCGAGAGGTTGCAGCGTGCCCACCTCGTTGTTCGCGGCCTGCACGCTGACCAGGGCCGTGCCGGGTCGGAGGGCGGCGACCGCGGCATCAGCATCCACCACGCCGTCGGCGTCGACCGGAATGCGCGTGACCTCGACGTCGTGCCAGCGCTCGAGGTATGCGGCGGATTCGAGCACCGCCTCGTGCTCGATCGCGCTCACGAGCACGTGCCGGTCGCGGCCGCGCGCAATCGCCGCGAGCGTGAGGCCGATGACTGCGAGGTTGTCGCTCTCGGTTCCGCCGCTCGTGAACACGACCTGCGCCGGGCGCACTCCGGTGAGACGGGCGATGCGCGAGCGAGCATCCGCCAGGGCGTCGGCGGCGCGCGAGCCCAGTGAGTGCGTCGACGAGGGGTTGCCGTGCTCGCCCGTGAGCCACGGCCACATCGCCTCGAGCACCTCGCGGCGGGTCGCGGTGGTCGCCGCCTGGTCGAGATCAATGAGGGTCACGGATGCTCGCTAGCGCGCGCCGCCCGCAGCGCCGCCCGGCCCCGCAGTGATGACAATGTCGAGGCCGAGATCGAGCGCCGCAGCACTGTGGGTCAGGGCTCCGACCGAAATGACGTCGACACCGGTCTCGGCGATCGCGCGCACAGTGTCGAGGTTCACGCCGCCGCTCGCCTCGACGATGGCGCGGCCGGCGATGAGGGCGACTCCGGCACCCAGGTCGTCAAGGCTGAAGTTGTCGAGCATGATCGTGTCGGGCTCGGCGGCGATGACGGCCTCGAGCTGATCGAGCCGGTCGACTTCGACCTCGAGGTGCATCGTGTGCGGGATACGCGACCGCACGGTGCGAATCGCCTCGGTCAGATCGAGCCCCTGAGACTGCAGCACGGCCAGGTGGTTGTCTTTGAGCATCACGGCGTCGCTCAGCGAGAAGCGGTGGTTGTGCCCGCCGCCCGCGCGCACGGCGGCTTTCTCGAGCACGCGCAGGCCGGGCGTGGTCTTGCGGGTGTCGACGAGTCGCACGGGGTGGCCGGCTGCGGAGACTGCGCCGGCGACCGCCTCGACGTAGCGGCGGGTCAGGGTCGCGATGCCGCTCAGCCGCTGAGCGAGGTTGAGCGCCACCCGCTCGCCGCGCAGAATGCCGCGCGCCGAGCTCGTGACCGTCGCGATGTCGGTGCCCGGGGTGATCGGGTCGCCGTCGGCGAGGTGGCGGTCGACCCGCGCTGCCGGGTCGACCCGCGTGAACGCGAGCTCGAGCGGCAAACCGCCGGCAAAAACACCCTCGACGCGACTCACGATGGTGGCCGTGGCCTGTGCGCTCGCGGGAATCGCGGCCTCACTCGTGGCGTCACCCCAGGGCGCGTCTTCCTCGAGCGCCCGTTCAACGATGGCCGTGACACCCGCGAGCGTAAGCCCCTGCAGGTCGTCGGTCATGCGGGCACCTCCTGCCGAGCATCCGATCTCCACAATTCAGGAGATCCGCCGCCGGGGCGCACGACGACACGCCGCACGCGTTGCGCGGCATCGGTGTCGGGAAAGTCGTCGCGCCAGTGCGCGCCCCGCGATTCGGTGCGAGCGAGCGCGGCCGCGGCGGTCAAGCGCGCGAGCGGCAGCAGCGAGCGGGCTTCGTCGTCGGCGGGGCGAGCATCCGCCAGTTCTCGGGCGAAATCGGCCATCTCGTCACCGGTGCGTTCCAGGCCGAGTGCCTGCCACGCACCGTCGCGGATGCGGTCGGCCGTCCACGCGACGGTTCCGTCAGCGAGTGCGTCGGCCGCGATCTCGCGCACGAGCGGCACGGGGGCGTCGAGCTGCTCGACGGACGGCGACTCCTGAATTGTGGAGACGCGGCTCGGCGCAGAGGGGCCGGCGTCGCGCAGGGCGGGCACGGGCAGCGGCGCGACCGAGCCCGCGGCGCCGACGGCGTCGCCCGCACGCCAGCCCACGACGACGGCCTCGAGCAGCGAGTTGGAGGCGAGCCGGTTGGCCCCGTGCACGCCCGTCGACCCGGTTTCGCCCACAGCGAACAGGCCGGGAACCGTCGTGCGGCCATCCATGTCAGTGAGCGCGCCGCCCATCGCGTAGTGCGCCGCGGGCGTCACGGGCACCGGTTCGCGCGACCAGTCGACCCCGGTCGCACGCACGAGGGCGTCGATCGTCGGGAATCGCGAGCGCAGCACGTCGGCGCCGAGCATCGTCGCGTCGAGCAGTACGGGGCGGCCATCTTGCAGCCGCATCTGACGAGCGATCGCGCGCGCCACGATGTCGCGCGGCGCGAGTTCAGCCCGCGGGTCGATGTCGAGCATGAAGCGGCGCCCCTCGGCGTCGAGCAGGGTCGCGCCTTCGCCGCGCACGGCCTCGGAGACGAGCCCTCCCCCGGCGAGCACCGTCGGGTGAAACTGCACAAACTCGAGGTCGGCGATCGCCGCGCCCGCCGCATAGGCAAGCTGCACGCCGTCTCCCGTCGAGACGGGCGGGTTCGTCGTGTGCCGGTAGAGCCGACCGTTGCCGCCGGTCGCGATGATGACCGCATCGGCGGCGACGTGCTCGACGCCCGCTGGGCTCTCGACGACCGCACCCGCGATAGCGCCGTCGCGCACGATGAGCGAGGTGGCGCGAGCGAATTCGGCGGCCCGGATGCGCCCCTCGCGCACCGCGGCGGCGAGAGCGGTCTCGATCACTCGGCCGGTGGCGTCGCCCCCCGCATGCAGAATGCGGGCGACCGAGTGGGCGGCTTCGAGCCCGCGGGCCCAGTCGCTCACGTCGTCGAAGGGCGCGACGGCACCGGGCGCCGGGTCGAAGGCCACACCGAGCCCGACGAGGTCGTGCACCCGGCCGGGCCCCTCGGTGCAAAGAATGTCGACGGCGGCGGGATCACTCAGCCCCGCGCCGGCGAGCAGCGTGTCGCGCGCGTGCAGCGCGGCCGAGTCGTCGGGGAACACGGCGGCGGCGATGCCGCCCTGAGCCCATGCCGTCGAGCCCGCCGTGAGCACGTCTTTCGTGACGATTGTGACGTCGTGGCGACGCGCGGCCCGCAGGGCGGCGACGAGACCGGCCATGCCGCTGCCGATGACGAGGATGTGCGCCATGGGTCAGTCCCTCGGCTTCGCGGCGAGCATGCGCTCGAGGGCGAGCTTGGCGTCGGCCTGCACGGACGAGTCGACGACGATCTCGTTGACGACGCGGCCGGCGACGAGCTCTTCGAGCACCCAGGCGAGGTAGCCGGGGTGAATGCGATACATCGTCGAGCACGGGCAGATGACGGGGTCGAGGCAGAAGATGGTGTGCTGCGGGTACTCGGCCGCGAGCCGGTTCACCATGTTGACCTCGGTGCCGATCGCGAAAGTCGTGGGCTCGGTCGCGCCGGCGACGGCGCGCCGGATGTAGTCGGTCGACCCTGCTTCGTCGGCCGCATCCACGACCTCCATGGGGCACTCGGGGTGCACGACGACGCGCACGCCCGGGTGGTCGATGCGCGCCTGCTCGACCTGGCCGACCGTGAAGCGCTTGTGCACGCTGCAGAAGCCGTGCCACAGAATCACGCGTGCGTCGAGCAAGCCTTGCTCGGTCGAGCCGCCGAACGGGCGCCGCGGGTTCCACATCGGCATCTGCTCGAGCGGCACGCCCATGGCCTTGGCCGTGTTGCGTCCGAGGTGCTGGTCAGGAAAGAACAGCACCCGCTGCCCGCGCTCGAACGCCCACTCGAGCACCGTCTTGGCGTTCGACGACGTGCAGACGATGCCGCCGTTTGCGCCACAGAACGCCTTGAGCGCGGCCGACGAATTCATGTAGGTCACGGGAATGATCGGCGCCCGGCCCGACGCGTCGGGCTCGGTGCCGTAGACCGAGATCAACTCGTCCCACGCCGCTTGCACCGAGTCGATGTCGGCCATGTCGGCCATCGAGCATCCGGCGGCCAGGTTCGGCAAGATCACCTTCTGCGAATCGCGCGCCAAGATGTCGGCCGTCTCAGCCATGAAGTGCACGCCGCAGAACACGATGTATTCGGCGTCGGGCTTCGTGAGCGCAGCATTGGCGAGCTGGAATGAGTCGCCGAGGAAGTCGGCGTGCTGCACGACCTCATCGCGCTGGTAGAAGTGGCCGAGAATCACGAGGCGGTCGCCCAGGGCATCCTTCGCCGCACGAATCCGGGCGTGCAGGTCGTCGTTCGACGCGTCTTGGTACTCGCGCGGCAGCGCGCCCTGCTGGGGTGAACCAGTGGGCATGACGTCGTACATCGACGAGCCCGGGCCGTAGCCGGGGGTCGGGTCGAACTCCCACGGGCCCTTATCAAGCTCGGGGGTGCAGGTCTCACCCGGTGCCTGACCGTTCGTGATGAGGCGGATGGTCGTGG
>JBBQKE010000159.1:0-4658 GCA_038326585.1 Actinomycetales bacterium
GAGACCGAGACGCACCACCTCGCGCCCCAGCACCGCGGCAACGACGAGGATTCCGCCCAGCACTGTGGCGATGACGGCACCGAGTCGCGCCACGGTCGCGGCGACCTCGCGCAACGAGATGCCCACGATCAGCAGCGTCTCGCTGTCGGTCGCGGTCGTGAGCACGCGAAACTCGCCGAGTCCGTTCGGCAGTCGCACCGTGTCGGGCTGGCCCGAGGTGCGCGCGGCGAGCACCCGAACCTGCAAAGGCGAGAGCTCGCGCACGACCGCGTTGTCATCGAGGTAGGCGGCGACCGCTGAGCCATCGCTCTGCACGACACCGATGAGCGAGCCAAGCGGCAGACCCGGGCCATCGAAACTCGACGCCGGGCCCCGACCCGGTGCAGCGATGCGTTCGATGCGGGCCGTCGTGATGCGCAGTTCATCATCGAGCTGCGCCACGAGATTGGCGCGCACAAAGAACACGCTGAGCACGCCGATCGCGAGGGTCGCCATCATGAGCAAGACGAGGATGCCCGCGACCAGTCGCTGGCGCAGCGACCAGCCGCTCGTCATCAGGTGACCGGCTTAATCAGATAGCCGACGCCGCGCACGGTGTGGATCATCGCGGGCCCGAGGGTGTCGATCTTCTTGCGCAGGTACGAGATGTAGATCTCGACGATGCTCGAGCGGCCGCCGAAGTCGTAGCTCCAGACGCGATCGAGAATCTGCGCCTTGCTGAGCACGCGACGCGGGTTGCGCATGAGGTAGCGCAACAGCTCGAACTCGGTGGCCGTGAGCTCGACCTCGGTGTCGCCCCGCCGCACCTCATAGCTCTCCTCGTTCAGCACGAGGTCGCCCACTCGAATCTCGGGGTCGGCGCGTTCGCTCACCACAAGAGCGCTGCGTCGAATGAGGCCGCGCAATCGAGCAACGAGCTCTTCGAGGCTGAACGGCTTGGTGACGTAGTCGTCACCGCCTGCCGTGAGCCCGACGACGCGGTCGTCGACCGAGTCTTTCGCGGTCAAGAAGAGCACGGGCACGTTAGTGCCGTCAGCGCGCAGGCGTCGCAGCACCTCCAAACCATCGAGGTCGGGCAGCATGATGTCGAGCACGACGACATCGGGCGCGAACTCGCGGCCGTACTGCAGGGCCTGCTGGCCGGTGAGCGCGGTGCGAACATCCCACCCCTCATACCGCAGGGCCATCGAGACCAGGTCGGCGAGCGACGGCTCATCGTCGACGACCAGTGCGCGCACGGGCGACCCGTCAGGGCGCGTCAGCCGGGGAACCTCGGGAAGCGCTTCGTCAGCCATGACCCCAGTCAGCCCGACAAAGCTATGAGCCTGCTTGGAGCCAACCAAGTCGGTCATCGTGCACTGTCGACCCATGAAAAGGGGGGAGCCCCGCCGCTGGGGGAAAGCGGGCGGGGCTCAGTGAGCCGTTCGGGCGGCTCAGGCGCGGTGCGCTCCGCGGGGCTTGCGCCCGCCGACGCCGGCGATGACGGCCATGAGGCCGAAGAAGCCGATCATCGACACGATCATCACCAGGGGAAGGGAGATCATCAGAGTCACCTCGGGTCGCTAGTGAAGGGGAATGTGAACACGGAGTTCGAGTCACCGTGTCCGCACTGTGGGGGACCGGTTGTGTCCCCCGCGTAACCAGTGTGCGTTATGCGAACACCGCGCACAGGCCCCCCTCTGGGGGTGAAGCGGTCCCCAAAAAGGGGGACCAGATGTTTCACTTTTCCGCATCGTGACACGGCGTTAACACGCCTGACGCCCGGATCGTGTTCACTGGTCAGGAAGCAAGGGGAGGAACTCGCGATGACGACGATGCGCGCGATGGTGGCCATGGCAGCCGGAGGGCCCGAAGTGATCGAGCAGGCCGAGTGGCCGATGCCGGTGCGTGCCGGCGCCGAGGTGCTCGTGCGCGTGCTGGCGTCGAGCATCAACCCGATCGACGCCAAGACCCGGGCGGGTCGAGGTGCCGCGGCGGCCATCCGTTCGTATCCGGTCATTCTCGGCCACGACCTTGCCGGCATCGTTGAGCAGCCCACCTACGAGGCTCACGCCCTTCAGCCGGGCCGGGCGGTCTACGGCATGACGCTCGTGCCGCGCTACGACGGCACGCATGCCGAATATGCCGCCGTGCCCGAGATGTTTCTGGCGCCCAAGCCGACGAGCCTCAGCTTCGCGGAAGCGGCTGCGGTTCCGCTAGCGGCACTCACTGCCTGGGGCATGGTCGTCGAGGTTGCCCGCGCACACGAGGGCCAGCGCATGCTCATTCATGCCGGTGCGGGCGGTGTCGGGCACTTCGCGGTGCAGCTCGCCGCCTACTTCGGCGCGACCGTCACCGCCACCTGCTCAACCCGCAACGTCTCGTTCGTGCGCGAGCTCGGGGCCAGTCGCGTGATCGACTATTCCACCTCTCGCTTCGACGACGAGGTCTCGCAGCACGACGTCGTCATTGACCTCATCGGCAATGTGCACGACGACACGGGAACCCGGTCGCTCTCGACCCTGCGGCCCGGCGGCCTCATCGTCAATGCGCCCACGGGCAGCTGGCCGACCATGCTCGATGAGGCCGCCGCCGCGGGCGTGCGTGCCACGACCTACAAGCTCTCGCCGAGCGCCGCGACGCTCGCGGTGCTGACCCGCATGTTCGACGCGGGCGACCTGCGAGTGCATCTCGACCACATGGTGCCGCTCGACCAGGTGGCCGAGGCGCACCGGCTCATCGACGAGGGCCACACCCGCGGAAAGATCGCTATCGAGGTCGCGCGCGAGTGACGCCCGTGAAGACCAGCTGACGCTCTCGCACATAGTCGTCTTCGACGATCTCGCCGACGATGAAGCCCTTGGTGCCAACAACCGCGAAACCTGACTTCTCGTAGAAGCGGTTCGCGCGAGCATTGTGGATGTTCACGCCGAGCCACACGCTCACCGCACCTCGATCGACCGCGGCGTGCAGCGCGTGCTCGACGAGCGCCACCGCGACTCCGCCGCCGTGCTGGTCAGGATGCACGTAGAGCTTGCTCAGCTCGGCCGTGGGGCGAAGCTGCACCGCGGCCGCGACGTCGGCGTCGCTCGGCTCACCGCGCACGAGCATGGCGAAGCCGACCAGGCTGGCCGCACTCTCGGCCACGAGCACGAGTCGCTGCGGATCGGCGAGGTACTGCTCAAACGACGCGCGGCTCAAGTGCTGTTCGATAAACGCGACCTTCGCCGCCTCGGTCGTCGACGGCGGGCACGCGAGCGGAAAGGTCAGGGCCGCGAGCTCGTGCAGCGCCTCGGCCTCATCGGAGCGCGCTACGCGCACGGTCTTCTCGAGCATCCCCCCATTCTGCCGTGGCTGTAAACACAGAAGGCCCCGCCGAAGCGGGGCCTTCGCGCGCTGCGCCGCAGTAGCGACGGCGCGGCAGACAACTCAGATCACGTTGACGTCGAGCGGAATGCCCGGGCCGAACGTCGTCGAGACCGAACCCTTCTGCAGGTAACGGCCCTTCGAGCTCGACGGCTTCAACCGCATGACCTCGTCAAGCGCGGCCTTGAGGTTCTCGCTCAGCTGCTCCTGGGTGAACGCCGTCTTGCCGACGATGAAGTGCACGTTCGAGTGCTTGTCGACCCGGAACTCGATCTTGCCGCCCTTGATGTCGGTGACAGCCTTGGCCACATCGGGCGTGACGGTGCCGGTCTTCGGGTTGGGCATGAGGCCGCGGGGGCCCAGCACCTTGCCGAGTCGACCAACCTGGCCCATGAGCTCGGGCGTCGACACGGCCGAGTCGAAGGCGGTGTAGCCCCCGGCGACCTTCTCGATGAGCTCAGAGCCACCGACCTCATCGGCACCAGCAGCGATCGCCGCTTCGGCCGCGGGACCGGTCGCGAACACGATCACGCGGGCGGTCTTGCCCGTGCCGTGCGGCAGGTTGACCGTGCCACGCACCATCTGGTCGGCCTTGCGCGGGTCGACGCCAAGCTTGAGCGCGACCTCGACGGTCGAGTTGGTGTTCTTCGAGCCGGTCTCTTTCGCGACGGCCACCGCCTCGTCGGGGGTGTAGAACTTGCCGTCTTCGAGCTTGTCGGCGGCGGCCCGGTAGGCCTTCGACTTCTTTGCCATGTTGTGTCTCCTAATGATGAGTTCGCGGTTCGCGAGCCTGGCTGGCTCTCCCGCTTGATGTCAGTGCTCGGGTGAGGTCGCGTTCGACCTCGGCGCTAACGACTGGCTGTGACGAGCTACTGTCACGACATCGCTGGTCGAATAGCGAGACGTCGCTATTCGACGGTGATGCCCATGCTCCGCGCCGTGCCCGCGATGATCTTCGCGGCGGCGTCGATGTCATTGGCGTTGAGGTCGACCTGCTTGGCCTCGGCGATCGCGCGCACCTGCTCTTTGGTGAGCTTGGCGACCTTGACCGTGTGAGGAGTCGCCGACCCCTTCTGCACGCCCGCGGCCTTCTTGATGAGCTCGGCGGCCGGCGGCGTCTTCAAGATGAACGTGAACGAACGGTCTTCGTAGACGGTGATCTCGACGGGGATGACGTTGCCGCGCTGCGACTCGGTCGCCGCGTTGTAGGCCTTGCAGAACTCCATGATATTGACGCCGTGCTGACCCAGCGCCGGCCCGATGGGCGGGGCGGGGTTGGCGGCGCCGGCCTGGATCTGAAGCTTAATCAGACC
>JBBQKE010000160.1:0-4594 GCA_038326585.1 Actinomycetales bacterium
CCGTCACGAGGGCGAGAACCGGAACGGCCGAGCCGAGTCGCGCCTCGGCCGCCGGCAGATTGGCCCGGGCGACCGTGAGCAGATTGGGCAGGCCCATCGTGCGGTGCTCTTCGAGCATCCCGAGGTGCGTGACCGTCATGATCCAGCTCGTCGCGACCCAGGCGCGCCCGTGCGGATGCGCGAGGGCGGCCATGCCGGCGTGCACGGCGGTCGCCTCGGCAAGTGCGATGGGTCGCTTTCGGGCCTCGCGGATGCTGCGGAGCGTCGCGTCGGCGATGAACGCCCCGAGGGCGCGCCCCCCGAACCCGCCGCGACGAAAGCCGCCCAGCAGCTCATCGGTCGCGGCGCGCGAGTCGGCGCCGTCGAGTACCTCGCTTCGGCTCACGCGCCCACCTCCTCGCCCGTCACCCTATTCGGCGCGGGCGAGGCGATGGTGGGGAAGGAACGCTCAGCGTCCGGTTGAATCCGGAGCGCGGTCGACGTCGCCGCGCCAGGCGCCGGTCTCGAAGCCGTTCGACTCGACGAGCTCTTTGAACTTCTTGAGGTCGCGGTCGATCTGAATGTCGTCGACCTGGAGCAGTGCACCGACCTTCTCGACGATGCCGGTCGGGGTCCAGGTGAGCTGCAGCGAGATGCGGGTGACGTCGTCTTCGAGGCGGTGGAACGTCACGACGCCGCTGTGCTCTTCGCCCGAGACCGACTTCCAGGCCACACGCGCGTCGGGGTGCTGCTCGACGATCTCGGCTTCGAACTCGCGCTCGACGCCCGCGATCGAGACGGTCCAATCGGTGAGGGTGTCGCTCTTCTGCACAATCGACTCGACCCCCGACATGAACTGCGGGAAGGTCTCAAACTGCGTCCACTGGTTGTAGACGATGGAGATGGGGGCGTCGACGTCGATCGCCGAGGTGACTGTAGCCATGATGTGGTGTCCTTTCAGTCGTCTGCCCTTGACGCTAGGGGCGCGGCAGTTCGACGGTCAGGGGTTGACTTCACAGCGTCATCGCGTGCGATGCCCCTTCAGCGGGCGGCGACGACCCGGGCGTGGGCGATACGGTCGGCGGCATCGAGGGGCGTGATGCTCTCGATCGCGGCGAGGCCGAGCACATCGGCGAGCGTGCCGCCAATGCCGCGAATGCGCTCGTCGACCTCGGCAGGGCTATCGCCGCGGCCGGTGAGGCCGAGGTGAATCACTCCCCCGGCGTTGACGACGTAGTCGGGGGCATACAGGATGCCCCGCGCGGCGAGCGCGTCGGCCCCAGCCCGCTCGGCCAAGGGGTTGTTCGCCGGCCCGCACACGGCACGCACGGGCAGCTGCTTGATCACGGGCGCGGTCAGGATTCCGCCGAGACCCGCCGGCACGAACACGTCGGCGGGTGTCGTCACCGCGACATCGGGCTCGATCCACGTCGCACCGAGCTGATCGGCGAGCGCCAGCGCGCTCGGGTTGATGTCGGTCACGGTCAGCACGGCCCCGGCTTCGGCGAGCCGCCGCGCCAGCCGCGAGCCCACCTGCCCGAGCCCAGAGATCACGAAGCTGCGACCGGCGATGTCTGTCGAACCGAACAGCGAGAGCAGAACCTGCTCGATCGACACAAAGACGCCGAGGGCGGTGCCCGCGGCCGGCTCACCGGCGCCGCCGTCGGCGGCGGGCAGACCCACGACGTGCCGCGTCCGCTCGTGCACGATCAGCATGTCGTGCTCGGTGACTCCCACGTCTTCGGTCGTGATGTACGCGCCGCCGAACGACTCGACGAGGTCGCCGAGGTCGAGCAGGGCATCCCGTCGCTGATCTGCGTCGAGTGCGTGACCCGGCGGCAGCGCGATGACCGCCTTGCCGCCGCCCGCACCGATGTCGGCGAGCGCATTCTTCATGGTCATGGCCTGTGCGAGCCGCATGGCATCGGCAACCCCGTCGAGCCAGTGGTCATAGGTCCAGAGCCGGCAGCCGCCGAGGGCGGGGCCGATCGCGCTCGAGTGCAGGGCAACGGTGATGTGCAGGCGCGAGCGGGCGCCGGTGACGGTCGTGACGCGCTCGTGGGTGAAGTCAGGAAGCGGGGCGGGGGGCGTGGTTTTCGACATTGAATACCTCCGGTGGGCACCGCTTGTGGCAGTGCATGTGGGCCGCGGGATGTGCGGTCTGCTCCATACTGGTCTACCATCGCGCAAGTGGCTGATATGCAGACGCACCTGACCTGCAATATGGAGCAGTACTCGCAGCGCATCAAGATGCGCGACGATGTCGACGCCCCACGCGAGGTCGAGCACTTCGCGAATTTTTCCGCGATCAAGGATGCCCGCACCGCCGGCGCCGCCCTCGAGCGGCTCGGCTACGGCGTCGAGGTGACGCGACGCATGGTCTTCCGCGCGACGCTGCGCGCGACCAAGCAGGCGACCGTCGACGTCGAGACAGCCGACCGGATGGTCGAAGAGGTCTTCGGCATCGTCACGGCGCACCGCGGCGACTACGACGGCTGGGGCGCCCCGGTGGTGCAGAGCTAGGCTCGGCCGCGAGCCTTCAGGCGCCGACCGACTCGAGGTCGCCGACGCTCACCGACACGGCGCCGATCAGGTCGAGCATCGAGGTCGGTCTTGCGGGCATCCAGGTCACCCGCCTCTTCCAGCGGCCACGACCGAACCCGCCGACGAGCGCGCGCAGCACGGCCGTCTCGTCGAGGCCGGCCCGCTCGAGTGCCGCGAGCTCTGCGGGGTTGAGGCCGAGCGGCTGGTCGCCGTTGCCGAGGTCGCTGCCGTAGAGCAGCTCGCCGCCCGCGGCGCGAAAGGCGCGCACGTTCTCGATCGCGGTCGCGCGCTCGGAAGGCACATGAATCGCGAGCGTCGACACCCAGCGCTGCCCCTGCGCGACGGCTTGCACGACGAGTGGCTCGGGCAGCATCTCGCTGAAGGGAGCGTGCGCGAGCATGTCGATTCCGGCCGCGATCGCGCGCGCAGCCTGACCCGCGCCTTCGACATGGGCGACAACTGGCAGCCCGGCTGCGCGCGCCTCGGCGACGACCTCGGCGAGCAGTGCGTCGTCCCACACGGGGCCCGCGTCGGCATGGAGCGCGATCTTGATGCGGGATGCTCCTGCCACCACCTGCTCGGCGACCGCGAGCTCAGCATCGTCGGCCGACGAAACCTCGCGCGACCAGCTCGCCTGCGCCCAGGGCCGGTCACTCGGGTAGCCGCCGGGCGCGGTGAGGAAGGCGCCCGCGAACTCGAGCGCCGCGGCAAAGGGGTCGGGTTCGGCGAGCACGGTGAGCGCATCGGGGTCGCCGCCGAGGTCGATCACGCGCGAGAAGCCGCCCGCCGCGAGCGGCTCGAGCACATCGGCAGGGTGCAGCTGCAGGTGCACGTGGTGGTCGCAGAAGCCGGGCAGCAGCACGCCGCCGATTTCGACGACGTCGCGTGCGGTGGCTGCGGCACCCCCGTCCGCTGGGCCGACGTAGTGCAGGGTGCCGCCGCCGCGGCGGAAGATGCTTGGGCCCATCCACTCGCCGCGCCAGGCGTCGGCGACGCGGAAGACGGCGGGCGGAGCATCCATCGCCTTCGGGGTCACGGTTGCCCGATCTCGGTGCGCACGGCGTACAGCTCAGGAAAGAACGTGAGGTCGAGCGCGCGCTGCAAGAAGTCGACGCCCGCCGAACCCCCGGTACCGCGCTTGAACCCGATCGTGCGGCGCACAGTGCGCAGGTGGCGAAAGCGCCAGAGTTGAAAATTGTCTTCCAGATCGACGAGCTCTTCGCACGCCTCGTAAACGCGCCAGTTCGAGTCGTCGTCGCCGTGCGCGCCCTCGTAGATCTCGACGAACACCGGCACGAGTTCGGGAGTGAAGACGTGCGCCTTCGTGACGTCGCGCTCAAGCACGTTCGCCGGAATCGCGATGCCGTGCCTCGCCAGGTGCCGCAAGAACTCGTCGTACAGGCTCGGCTCGTGGAGTAGCTCATCGAGCACCGCGTGCGCAGCGGGATCGCTCTCGAAGACCTTGAGCATGCCGGCGTGCTTGTTGCCGAGAATGAACTCGATCGCCCGGTACTGGTGCGACTGAAAGCCCGAGGAGTTCGCGAGAAAGCCGCGGAACTCGGCGTATTCGGTCGGCGTGAGGGTCGCAAGCACACTCCACTGCTGGATGAGCGCCTCTTGGATGTGCTTGATGCGCGCGATGCGCTTGAGCGCGCCGCCGAGGTCGTCGTCGATGAGGCACTGGCGGGCAGCACGTGCCTCGTGCAGCAGCAACTTCATCCAGAGCTCGCTCGTCTGGTGCTGGATGATGAACAGCATCTCGTCGTGGTGCTCGGGCTCGCTGATCGGGCGTTGCAGGTCTAGCAGCTCGTCGAGAGCGAGGTACGAGCCGTAGCTCATGCGCGTCGAGAAGTCGGTGACGACTCCCTCGTCGATCTCGCGGGTGTTGTCGAGGGTGGGCCCGTCTGCTGTCATTCCGCGAGCCTAGTCACCGCTGCGGTGCGCCACCGAGTGCCGCCAGTGCCGGCCCGACGACCTCGCGCGGCAGATGGCCAGCCGTGACGAGCTGGGCGAGACCGTGCACTGTCGCCCACAGGCCAGCCGCTCGAGCGGCTCGGCCGGCCTCGTCGGC
>JBBQKE010000161.1:0-4571 GCA_038326585.1 Actinomycetales bacterium
CAGCTCGACTGACCGAGCGTGTTCCGGCGTTGCTCTCGGCGGCGGCGACTGTCGGTTCGGTGTCGGTGATCGCGGAGAGCGTCGGAACGGTCTCGAGCGCTGACGATCTGCGCACACTTGCCACCACCGTGCGGGGCAGGATCAGCGAGACCGCCGCGGTCGTCGTGCTGGCGGCCGAGGTGGGCGGCAAGGCTGCGGTCATTGTCGCCACGACCGCGGCTGCGCGCGAGGCCGGGGTGAAGGCGGGCGAGCTCGCCCGCGCGGCTTCGGCTGTGCTCGGTGGGGGCGGCGGCGGCAAAGACGACCTCGCGCAAGGCGGGGGCGCCGACCCGTCGGCGATCCCCGCAGCGATCGAGGCCGTACTCGCGCAGGTGCGGCACTAGCGGTGCGCACGGGCGTGCGACTCGGCGTCGACGTGGGCACCGCTCGTGTCGGGGTGGCGCGCAGCGATCCGCACGGCGTGCTCGCGACACCGATCGAGACGCTCGCGCGCCGCGATGACGTCATCGCGGGCATCCGTCGCCTCGTCGACGAACCCGCCGCGATCGAAGTCGTCGTCGGGCTGCCGATCGCGCTCAGCGGTGCTGAGACCGCGTCGACGGCGGATGCTCGAACCGTGGCGGTCGCCATCGCAGCGGCCCTGCCAGTGCCGGTGCGGCTCGTCGACGAGCGCCTGACGACCGTGAGCGCTGCTCGAGGACTTCGCGAGGCGGGCAGAACGACGAAAAACTCGCGCTCGGTCGTCGATCAAGCCGCCGCTGTTATCCTGCTCCAGCACGCCCTCGACCTCGAGCGCACCTCTGGGAACCCGCCCGGAGCGCTCGTCGAGCCGCACGAAAGCCGACCAGCAGAGTGACCAACAACGACAACTGGGACGACATCTTCCGCCCGCAATCTGCCGCGGAGAATTCTTCCGCGCCCTCTGCCGCGACCACGGCGGACGCCTCGGGAGACGAGGCTGTTGCGCCGCAGAGCCGTCGCGCCGCGCGCGAGAGCCAAGGTCGCGGTTCACGCTCGAAGAGTGCTTCAGCCCGAGCACCGCGTCGTCGACGCCGCTGGCCGTGGGTCGTGCTGGGCATTTTCGCGTTGTTGCTCGGCATAGGTGCGGCCGGCACCTGGTATGTCTGGACCAATTACGAACCTCAGGTGCGCGAATTGCTCGGGTGGGAGCTGCCGAACGACTTCGAGGGCACCGGCAACGGCACCGAGGTGCTCGTGACGATCTACAGCGGCGAAATCGGCGCCGACGTTGCTGACTCACTCGTCGAGCAGGGCGTCACCATGACTTTTCAAGCGTTCTACAGTCTGCTTCTGGCCGATACGTCCATCCAATTCATCCCCGGCACCTATCGGCTGCAAGAAGAGATGTCGGCGCAGTCGGCGCTCGACGCTTTGCTCGACCCGTCGAACAAGGTCGAGTTCAGTGCCACCGTGCGGGAGGGTCTACGTGCGGGCGAAGTGATCGAGGCGCTTTCCGCAGGCACAGGCATCGCACTCGCCGACTACGAGGCGGCGATCGCCGACCCGTCGCTCTTCGGTATCCCCGCCGAAGCGCCGAACATCGAGGGCTACCTGTTCCCGGCCACCTACACGTTTGAGCCGAACACGACGGCCGAAGACCACATCCGCACTCTTGTGGATGAAATGTTCCGGCGACTCGATGCGGCGGGAGTCGCCGAAGCCGATCGCCACACGGTGCTCACGAAGGCATCGCTCATTCAGCGCGAAGCACGCCTCGCTGACGACTTCTATCGCGTGTCGCGCGTCATCGAGAACCGTCTGGCTGACGATTGGCGCCTCGAGTTCGACTCTGCGTCGCAGTACGGGGCTGGCGAAACGGGATCGGTCTGGTCGAGCGGTGACGCGCTGGGTGCCGACAACCCCTACAACACCTACGTCATCACCGGGCTGCCGATCGGACCGATCGCGGCTCCGGGCGATGTCGCCATCGACGCCGTGCTGAACCCCGCCGATGGCCCCTGGTTCTTCTTCGTGACCGTGAACCTTGCCACCGGCGAGACCAAGTTCTCTGAGACCATCTCGCAGCACGAAGAGGGTGTGGCGCAACTGCGCGCCTGGTGCCGCGCGAGCGAGGAGAACGCCGTTTACTGTGCGTAGGTGTCTCGGCGTGCTCGGCCACCCGGTCGCGCACTCGCTCTCGCCTGTGCTGCACACTGCGGCCTACCGGCACCTCGGGCTCGACTGGGCCTATGACCGGCACGAGGTGCGCGAGAGCGAGCTTGCTGGGTTCGTGGACGGGCTCGACGGGAGCTGGCGGGGCCTCTCGGCGACCATGCCGCTCAAGGAATCGCTCTTCGCCCTCGCCGATCACAGCGACGAGGCGAGTCAGCTCACCGGCGCGGCCAACACGCTGCTGCTCGCCGACGATGGCTCGCGAGTCGTGCGCAACACCGACGTCGCAGGCATCGAGCGCGCCCTTCGTGATGCCGGTGTCGAGACCTCCCCTCACGCGGTGATTGCCGGTGCAGGGGCGACCGCACGCTCGGTACTCGTCGCCCTTGATGCACTGGGCCTACGCAGTGCAGTACTCGCGGTGCGCGAGCCGTCTCGCGCGGGCGCGATCGTCGCGCTCGCCGAGAAACTCGACCTCGAGCTCGACGTCGTGCGCCTCGCCGACCTCGACCAGGTAGTCGAGGGGGCCGATGTCGTGGCCTGGACCTTGCCGAACGGGGTCGCACTGAACCCGCCCATGCCGTTCGACGCGCGCACGAGCGCTGTCGCGCTCGATGTGACGTACCACCCCTGGCCGGGCCCGCTCGCGGCGCAGTGGCTCGAAGCAGGCGGTCGCGTCGCCTCGGGGCGCGACATGCTGCTGCACCAGGCGGTGCGGCAGGTGCGGTTCTTCGTCTCCGGCCAGACGGAGGTGCCGCTCGACGATGAGCCGGGCATCGAAGCCGCGATGCGGGCGGCGCTTGACGCTGCATGAGGGTGCGGGGCTCGGGGGGCGGGCATCCTGACACGTCAGCCCGTGGGAAGATAGGGGCATGTTGCGCTGGTTGACTGCCGGAGAATCCCACGGCCCCGAACTCGTTGCCGTGCTCGAAGGTCTGCCGGCGGGTGTGCCGGTGCTGCGCGAGGCGATTCAGGCCGACATGCAGCGGCGAAAGCTCGGCTACGGGCGCGGAGCGCGCATGAAGTTCGAGCAAGACGAACTGACGATTTCGGGTGGAGTTCGCCACGGTCAGAGCATGGGCAGCCCCATCGCGCTGCGCATCGGCAATACCGAGTGGCCCAAATGGACCACCATCATGAGCGCCGACCCCGTCGACCCCGCCGAACTCACCGGCGCGCGTGGGGCGCCGCTGACGCGGCCCCGTCCGGGTCACGCAGACCTCGTCGGCATGCAGAAGTACGGGTTCGACGAGTCGCGCCCGGTCCTCGAACGCGCGAGCGCCCGCGAGACCGCGGCCCGAGTGGCCCTCGGAGCCATAGCTCGCTCGTTCCTGAGCGAACTGGGCGTGCGACTGGTCGCACACACGATCGCGATCGGCCCGGTGCGCGTGCCGGATGACGCGCCGCTGCCGCGACCCGACGACGTCGAGAAGCTCGATGCGGATGCGATGCGCTGTCTGCACGCCGACACCAGCGTCGCCATGGTCGCCGAGGTCGACGACGCCCACAAGTCGGGCGACACCCTCGGCGGTGTCGTGGAGGTGCTCGCCTACGGAGTACCTCCGGGTCTCGGCTCGTACGTGCACTGGGACCGTCGTCTCGACGCGAAGCTCGCGGCTGCTCTCATGGGCATTCAGGCCATCAAGGGCGTCGAAGTGGGTGACGGGTTCGAGACGACCCGTCGCCGAGGGTCGGCGGCACACGATGAACTCGTCGTCGATGACGGCGTCATCGAGCGGTTGAGCGACCGCGCGGGCGGCACTGAGGGTGGCATGAGTACGGGCACCGTGTTGCGCGTGCGGGCGGGCATGAAGCCCATCGCGACCGTGCCCCACGCACTGCGCACGGTCGACACGTCGACGGGCGAGGCGGCTCCCGCCCACCACCAGCGTTCCGATGTGTGTGCGGTTCCCGCCGCGGGGGTAGTGGCCGAGGCCATGGTCGCGCTGGTTCTTGCCGAGGCGATGCTCGAGAAGTTCGGGGGCGACTCGGTGACAGAGACCCGTCGCAATCTCGAGGGTTATCTCGCGGCGATGCCGTCGACGCTGACGACCGCGGTCGCCGACGGCCGTGGCTGAGCCAGAGCCGACCTCGACCGGCGCAGCCGTCGTTCTCATCGGTCCACCGGCGGCGGGCAAGACGCGGGTGGGCAAGCGAGTGGCCCGAGCCCTCGGCCTGCCGTTCATCGACACCGACCGGGTCATTGCGGCCGAAAACGGGCCCATTTCTGAGATCTTCGCGACCAGGGGCGAAGCGGTCTTCCGCGAACTCGAGGCGTCGGCGGTGGCCCTTGCACTTCACGAACGTGCTGTCGTGGCGGTCGGCGGCGGCGCCGTGATGACGCCGAGCGTCGCCGAGGCGGTGGGCGAGCATCCGGTGGTCTTGCTCACGGTCACGGCAGAGGCGGCCGCCGAGCGCCTCGACCCGGTGACTCGCCC
>JBBQKE010000162.1:0-4570 GCA_038326585.1 Actinomycetales bacterium
GCACGTTCGGCAGGCAGCCTGATGACGTCGACGCTAGACGGCCGCCTTGACGCGCGCCCAGAAGAGGCCGCCCCACCGACGCGGTCTGATCACCGCGCACCTCGCGGACGCGGGATGCTCACCGTCGAGGTGATTGTCGTGCTCGGGCTCATCGCCCTGAGCGCGGGCGCCCACGCGCTCAACATGTTCGGATTTCCGTACTACGAGAACGACGAGGGCACGTACATTTCGCGTGCCTGGCAGTTCTTGACGACCGGCGAGCTCGACGTCTATACCTACCGCTACGACCACGCGCCCGCCGGCTGGATGGTTCTCGGAGCGTGGCTAGGGCTCACGGGGGGAGCGACCGTCTTTGGTTCGCTGCTCGAGTCGGGTCGCGTCTTCATGCTCGTGCTGCACACGGCCTCGACGGTCTTGCTGTACCTGATCGCTCGTCGCATGTCGGGCGGTATGACCGCTGGCATCATCGCCGTGCTGATCTTCGCCGTGTCTCCGCTCGGCATGTACTTTCAGCGGCGCGTGCTGCTCGACAACATCATGACCGTCTGGTTGCTGCTGGCGATTGTGCTCCTGCTGCGCAAACACCTCACACTGTCGACGGTCATCACCAGTGGGCTCGTCTTCGGCCTGGCGGTGCTCACCAAATTCAGCGCGGCCTTCTTCGGTCTCGGGTTCTTGGTGCTGCTCTTCGCGCTGTCGGCACGTCACCAGCGTCGGCACGCCGTCACCATGTGGCTCGCCTTCGCCGGCGGAACGGTGCTGATGTACGTGCTCTACGCCATGCTCAACAACGAGTTTCTCAGCGCGCCCATGGGCCCCGATGGACAACCCATGCACGTCAGCCTCATCGACACACTGGGACTGCAGGTGGGCCGAGGCGACCCTGGATTACCCTGGGTCGAAACCAGCAACTTCTACGGCGCGCTCATGATGTGGCTCGCTCGGGACTTGTTCACGATCGCACTCGGGGCGGCGGCGATCGTCGGCCTGGTCATCCTCGCCCTCGTGCGCCGCGGCGCGAACTACTATCCCCTCGCGGTGCTGCTGATGATGCTCGGCTACGTGGGGTTCCTCGTGCGGGGCGGCGTGGTGCTCGACCTCTACATCACCCCGCTGATTCCGTTCATCGGCCTGGCGGTCGGTCTCGTGACGGCGGCAATCTTCGGCTGGATTCGGTACCGGGGCATTCGAGTCGTGCTCGCCGCTGCGGCGATCATCGCCATCGCGGGAACCTACGTCACGAGCACCTCGATGGCCTATGCCACGGTCGATGAGACGTCGAATCAAGAGGCCGCTCTCGCGTGGGTCGATGAGAATGTGCCTCCCGGATCGATCGTGGCGATCGACAACTACGTCTATCCGACGCTGGCGCAAGAGGGCGACTTCGACAAGGCGATCTATTTCTTCAGCGCCGAATACGACCCGGAGTCACGGCAGGTCTTCGCCGACGACTGGCGCAACATCGACTATCTCGTCGTCACGCACGAGTTCGTGCAGCAGGTGAGCCAGGGAATGATTCCGGAGATGGGCGAGGCATTCGACCACGCCGAACTGCTCGCATCGTTCACCGAAGGCACCACGAGCTTCATCGACCTCTCGCGTGACATCTCGACGAATGGTGACTGGGCGCAGGTCTACCGACTCAAGAGCCGCAACGGGATCGTGCTGCAAGACACGTGGGAGTACTTCCGAGACGAGATGGTGCACGATTACGGGCGCGTCGCCGCCAGCGAGCTGGACAGCACCACCACCTCAGCCGACCAGGTGACCGGGCTCGCGCAATCCCTCCAGCAGGGCGACGAGAACTGGTTCCGCGGCATCTGGCAGTGGACGAATGACCACCTGAGATATCGCGAAGACGATGTGCTGATCTCGCGCTCGTGGCGGACCGACGCCAACGGAGTGGGGTCGCTGATCTCGGCCGACAACAACTGCCGAAGTGACCTTCAGGCGGTCGGCCTCCTCCTCGAGGCGGGTGCGACCTGGACAGGTGCCAGTGACCTGACTGACGACGCACGACGCCTCGCCAGCGACTGGTGGGGCGGCTGTGTCATCGAGAGCGACGACCTCCTGCTGGTCGACTCGACCGCCGACGGTTCGATCGACGACGCGTTGCTGAATCCGTCGTCCTTCGATCCCGCGCTCTATGCCAGCCTGACAGAAGACCTGCCCGAACTCGACTGGAAGCGCCTCGAAGACGATGGCTACACCTTCCTCGAGCGACTCGTCGACGAGCGAGGCACCGTGCCCAACTGGGTGGTGCTCACGTCAAACGGTGAGCTCGAATCGGCCGCCGGCCTCATCGATGTTGTCGCCGACGGCTTCGGTGGCGAAGTGCTTCGTCTGATTCCCTCGCTGGTTCGCGATGAGCTAGCCGGCGACGAGCGGGCGACGCGCTTGCTCGACGTGCTGCAACCGCAACTGTTCGAGTACTGGCGTCTGAACCGATCGCTTCCCGCATCGACGACCGTCACGCTGCTCGCACAGGCGCGACCGACCGACTACGACCCAGAACTCTTGCGCGCTGCGCACATCGACTCGGTCTACGACGCCGAGTCGGGCGCGTGGGGCACCGAGTCGTCGCTCAGTGATCACTACTGGGGCTGGGCCTGGCATGACACGCAGTCGTACCTACCCGAGACCATCCGCGTTCCGTTGCCGTGAGGATTTCATGAACACCGCCACTATTTCGACGGTCACGATCGATCGCCCTGTCCCGCGCCGTCGCCGGCGGGATGCCCTGCTCGGGCGCCACGCGCAGTTCTTGCTCTACGCCTTCATCGGTGTCGGTGCGCTCGCTGTCGATGTGAGCATCTACGCAGCCCTCGCCCTCGGCGTGGGCTGGCACCCCCTGCTTGCGCACACGGTCTCGACGGCGATCGCGGCGATCGCGAGCTTCCTCGCCAACTCGTACATCAATTTCAAGGTCACCGATCGACTGCTGCTGCGCTTCGTCAGCTTCGGCATCGTCGTGGCCATCGGCTACATCGTCAGCTCCATCGTGATCGCAGTCGGCATCGACGTCTTCATGATCGACCCCCTGATCGCCAAGGCGATCTCGTTGCCGATCGTGTTGGTGCTGCAGTTCACGCTGAACACCCGCATCACCTTCAAATCAGCTCAGGAAAGGACAGAGCGATGACGCTCACTACCGAACCCACGACCCACCACGCGACAGACAGCCACCCGCAACGCGTGGCTATCGTCGGCGGCGGCTTCTCCGGACTCACCGCCGCCTACGAGCTGGCCAAAGCTGGCTACGAAGTCGAGGTCATCGAAGCAGCCCCGCAACTGGGTGGCCTGGTCGCGGGGTTCACCCTCGACGACGGCTTCCCGCTCGAGCGGGCCTACCACTTCCTCTACACGACCGATCATCACATGATCGGAATGGCCGAAGAGCTCGGCATCAGAGACCGACTGGAGTTTCACCCGAGCTCGATCCAGGCCCTGCACGAGGGCAGCGTCTACGGGTTCACCACCCCGGCCGATCTGCTGCGGTTCACGCCGCTGAGCTTCATCGACCGCATCCGCACCGGCATCACCGGGCTGCGTCTGCAGATGTTGCGCGACTGGCGACCGCTCACGACGGTGACCGCCTACGAGTGGCTCTGCAAGGTCAACGGCAAGAAAGCCACCGACATCGTCTGGAAGCCCCTCCTCATGGGCAAGTTCGACACCTACTGGGACTCGATCACCATGGCGTGGCTGTGGACTCGCATCCAGGTTCGCCAGACCTCGAAGGTGCCGGGCGAGCAAACCGAGCGGCTCGGCTACTTCGACGGCGGGTTCCGCACCATGGTCGATCGCTGGGTCGACGAACTCACCGCGCGCGGTGCCGTCTTGCGCACCGACACGAAAGTCACGCGGTTCACCGAGCTCGATGGCCGACCGGCATTAGAGATCAACGGTGTCACGCGCCAGTTCGACGCCGTGCTTGCGGCGATTCCGAGTGGGGCCTTCGCCCGAGCCGCAGACGAGCATCCCGCCATGACGGCCGAGTACTCCGAACAGCTGACGCGCATCGACTACCTCGGCGCCCGCCTCATGGTGTTCACCACGAGTGAGCCAATCACCGACGCGTACTGGCACCAGATTCACGATCTCGACGCGCCGTTCCTCGTCTTCTTGAGCCTCGACTCGCTCATCGGCACCGAGCGCACGGGGGGCCGCCACATCTACTACATCGGCGACTACGTGCAGAACGATGACGAGCTCATGACGATGACCGACGACGAGGTGCGCGAGCGCTGGTTCACCGGGCTCGAGAAGCTCATTCCCGCGTTCCGGCGCGACCTCGTGAACGAGTCGCACGTGTTCGGCTTCCGCGACGCGCAGCACATCGTCGATGTCACCTACGAATCGCGCATCCCCTCGATGCAGACGCCGCTGCCGGGATACTTCCTGGCGAACTTTTCGCAGGTGTTCCCCGAAGATCGCGGCACGAACTATGCCGTGCGCGACGGAAAGCTCGTCGCCGGGCTCATCGAGCAGTCAATCGGCGCAGCAGTGACGACGCGGCCGGGCGCGCGCGGCGGTCTAGTTCGGGAGTTGTGACAGCACCTCGGCGTAC
>JBBQKE010000163.1:0-4558 GCA_038326585.1 Actinomycetales bacterium
ACGAAGACCCGGCGCTGCGGCCGTTGGCGCAGTCATCGTCACCGTCACGAGGGGCAATCTTAGGCGAGCCGTCGACGTGCGACGTTCAGGAGACCGAGCTGTAGGCGACGATGCCGCGACGGACGGCGTCGAGCGCACCACGCGCGGTGCGGCCGACCTGGCCGTCAGCGACAAGAGAGATCTGGTCGAGCAGGTCGATGGTCTGCTTGGTCCAGCGCACGAAATCTCCCGCGGCGAGATCAGCGTCGCGCAGAACGGCATCAAGCGAGCCGCCCGCGGCCCACCGGTGCATCGGCAGAGCCAAGGTCGTGGCGAGCGGTTCGCTACCCGGCAGCCGATGCTCGCGCTCGAGGTCGTCGAGACGCGCCCAGAGTTCTTGCGTGCGCTCGAGTGCCGGCCGGAACGCTCCGCGCGGTAGCGCGTACTCGGGCGCCTGCCCGTCGTCTCGCCGAGCCTCGAAGACGATCGCGCTCGCCATCGCGGCCATCGAGGGCACGTCGAGGTCTTTCCACACCCCGCGCCGCAAACTTTCGGCGACAAGCAGGTCGCGCTCACCGTAGATGCGCCGCAGCGAGCGGCCGTGCACCGTCAGGCCGAGGCGCCCGTGCTCGTCGGTGTGCAGGTAGTCGAGCGCACTGAGTATCTCGGCAATGCGGTCGAAGACGGCTGCGACCGCGCCCGTGCGTCCCGAAATCTGACGGCTCACCTTGTCGGTGTCTTTCTTCAGCCGCCACCAGCGCTCGGCCCAGCGGGCGTGTGCCTCGCGGTCAGAGCATCCGTGACACGGGTGCTTGCGCATGCTCACGCGCAGACCCTCGATCTGCTTCTGCCGGCGCATGCGATCGGCCTTCTCGCCGGGTTCGCCCACCCGCTTGCTCCCGCGTTCCAGATCGCTCAATTGCCGTCTCAGCGCTGAATACTGTTCGAAGTCGCCCAAATGGCAGGTCATCGACGTCGCGTATCCGGCGAGGGCCTCCTCGTTCTTGCGCACGGTGCGCGCGAGATCGACGACCGCGCGGTCGGCCTGGAACTGCGCGAAGCTCGACTCGAGAATCTCGCGGGTGCGCTGCCGACCGAACTGTTCGATGAGGTTGACGGCCATGTTGTAGGTGGGCCGAAAACTCGAGTTGAGCGGGTACGTGCGGCGCGACGCGAGACTGGCGACGGCCTGCGGGTCGAGGCCCGGTGCCCACTGGATGACCGAGTGGCCCTCAGTGTCGATACCGCGTCTCCCGGCTCGACCCGTGAGCTGGGTGTACTCCCCCGGTGTGATCGGCACGCGCGCCTCGCCGTTGAACTTCTCGAGCTTCTCGAGCACGACCGTGCGCGCCGGCATGTTGATACCCAGCGCGAGCGTCTCGGTCGCGAACACGACGCGCAATAGCTTTTTCTGAAAGAGCTCTTCGACGACTTCTTTGAACGCTGGCAGCAGCCCGGCGTGGTGGGCGGCGACGCCGCGTTGCAGGCCATCGAGCCATTCCCAGTAGCCGAGCACCGCGAGGTCGTCGTCGCGCAGCGTGCGGCAGCGCTCTTCGACGATCTGACGAATCTCGTCGCGCTCGGCGGCGTCGGTGAGCCGGAGGCCCGAGCGCACCAGTTGGCGCACGGCCGCATCGCATCCGGCGCGGCTGAAGATGAAGAAGATGGCGGGCAACAGGTTGCGCGAGCCCAGCATGGCGACGATCTCGGCCCGATCAGCGCGCCCTTCTGACGAGGGCCGCTTCTCCCAGCGACGCGGGTGATGCTGACGGCCCTTATGGGGCACATGACCGCCCGCTCGGGCGAGCTGCATCAGCTCGGGGTTGACGCGGTTGGTGGCTGCCTGGCCCGACGAGTCGAACAGGTCGACGAGCTTCGAGCGCACGAGCACGTGCTGGTCGAGAGGTACCGGCCGGGTCTCGCTCACGATCACGTCGGTGTCGCCGCGCACGGTCTGCAGCCAGTCACCGAACTCTTCGGCGTTCGACACCGTGGCGCTCAACGAGATCATGCGCACGTGCTGCGGCAGATGGATGATGACCTCGTCCCACACGGCGCCGCGGAACCGGTCGGCGAGGTAGTGAACCTCGTCCATCACGACGTAGGCGAGGTCGACGAGCAGGGCGGAATCGGCGTAGAGCATGTTGCGCAGCACCTCGGTCGTCATGACGACGATGCGCGCGCGAGCGTTGATGTTCGTGTCGCCCGTGAGTAGCCCGACCTCTGCGGGGCCGTACTGGGCGACGAGTTCGGTGTACTTCTGGTTGCTGAGAGCCTTCATGGGTGCGGTGTAGAAGATCTTGGCGGCGGGCTCGAACATCGCGAGAAAGACCCCGAACTCGGCAACGATGGTCTTGCCAGCTCCGGTCGGAGCAGCAACGAGCACACTGCGGCCCTGCTCGAGCGCGGCGCACGCTGCCTGCTGAAAGGGATCGAGCTCGATCGTCAGCCCGTCTCGGAAGGAGCGCAGGCGAGGCATCGACTGCAGCGCACGCGCCGCGGCATAGCGTTCAGCGGGGCTGAGCTCGGTGTCACCCATCGGACCGAATGCCATACTCCGCATTGAGCTTCGCCTCGCGTTTCGCGACGCGCTTATCGTTGAGCATCGACACGCCCGCGGCAAGGAAGTACAAACCCACCATGGGAACCGCCAGCAAGATCATCGAGTAGACGTCGGCGGCGGGCGTGGCGAGGGCAGTGAAGGTCGCGATCGCCAAGATGGCCCAGCGCCATCCCTTGAGGATGCTCGCGCCCGTCATGACGCCCGCGAAGTTGAGCATGACGAGCACAACGGGCAGAACGAAACCGATGCCAATGGCAAGCACGAGCTTGACGGCGAAGTCGAGGTAGACCCGCGCAGTCAAGAGAGTCTGACTGTCGCTCGTCGCGAAGCTGGTCAGAAGACTGACGATGTTCGGCAGCACGAGCCACCCCGCCGCGCACCCCGCGAGAAACAGCGGAATCGAAGCCGCCAAAAACCCGATCGCGTAGCGCTTCTCATTCTTGTGCAGCGCAGGCACGATGAACGCCCACAGCTGATAGAGCCAGAAAGGCGAGGCGATCACGATGCCGAGTGTGATCGAGATGATCAGTCGGGTGTCGAACGCTTCGGAAACAGTCGTGTAGCTGATCGCCGCCTCGCGGCCTTGCGCTTCTGCCACCGCGAGAATCGGAGCGCTGAGAGCAGCCCACACCGAGTCCGCGAGAAACCAACCGCCTATCGAGGCGACAAGAATCGCCAGAGCAGACCAGCCGAGCCGCTTGCGCAACTCGACCAGGTGCTGCCCGAGGCTCATTCGGCCCTCGGCGTTCCGGGGCCGCGGCTCGCGGCCAGCCACGAGCTATTTCGAGGCTGAGGAGTCGGTGCCCTCGGTGCTCGCGGCGGGTGAGGCAGCAGCCTGTGCAGGGGCCGAGGTCGTCGAGGCGCTCTCGGTCGCGGCCGGCGCATCGTCGTCTTTGTTCTTGATCTCCTTCTTGAAGATCGTCATCGACTGACCAAGGCTGCGGGCGAGCTGGGGCAGCTTCGGTGCGGCGAAGAGAAGAATCACGACGAGCAGGAGGATGAGGCCGGTCCAGCCTCCGAGATTTGCCGGCATGTGCTCAAGTCCTTCGATCGACGGGTGAAGAGGGTGTCAGTCTAGCGCGGTGCGCTTGGCCGCACCTGCGAGCGACCGTCAGTTCGGCGCGGCGAGTTCAGCGCTCGGGTGAGGGGTCGGCCTCGAGAGCGGCGCGTGCCCAGTCGGCGACCGCGGCACGCGCCTCGGCAGGCTCGAGAATCTCGACGCCTCCCGCGACGCGCGCGGCGATGCGGCCGAGAATTCCGTGGTGCGAGATGGGCAGTGTCATGACGGCGCGGCCGCCCTCGATGCGCACCGCGTCGTCGGGTCCGCGATAGTCGGCGATGAGCGGAAGCCCGGCCACGGGCAGAGCGATCGTGACCAGCTGGTCAGCTCCGTTGCTGCGGAACAGCTCCCCCGCGTCAGCGTCAGAGAGGTGCGGCTCGGAGTCGCCCAGCAGGTCGATGCTCGCGATGCGGTCGAGCAGGAAGGTGCGCTCGGCATCTCGAGTCAGACACCATCCCCGCAGGTACCAGGCGTCGTCGACGCCGTCGAGTCGGATCGGGTCGACCTCACGCACCTCTCGGTCACCGCGAGTGGTCACGTAATCGATGCGCACCCGACGCCCGTCGGCGATGGCTGCTCCGAGCTCGGCGTGCACCGCGTCAACCGCGCCAGCGCGCACGGCGAGCGGCGCGGGGGTCGACGATGCTCCCTGCGCAAGTTTCGCCATGAGCGCGGTGACATCGACGCGCGCAGCAAAGTCGGGCAACGAGGCGACCCGCTGCAGACCCGCGAGCAGGGCGGCGGCCTCACGCGCCGAGAACCGCGGCTTGTCGTCCATGGGGGCGGCGCGGAAGCGAATGATGTCACGCTGCTCGAAGTCGTCCCAGTCGATATCGAACAGTGTCTCGTGCGTGTAGGTGCCGACGGCACCCGGCGTGCCGCTCATCGCGATGAGGGTCACTGCCTTGCGCATCTGATCGGGCGCGATGCCGAAGTGCGCCGCGGCCTCGCTCACC
>JBBQKE010000164.1:0-4529 GCA_038326585.1 Actinomycetales bacterium
AAGGTCAGCTTCCAGGTCGGCGTCGAGCGCACCTTCCCGGTGCACTCGCCCGTGATCGACCACATTGAAATCGTCACCCGCGGCGACGTTCGCCGCGCCAAGCTCTACTACCTGCGCAATCTGCGCGGCAAGAAGGCGAAGATCAAAGAGAAGCGCGACAACTAAGCGCTCCACTCGTGTCACGAGGGGCCCCGTCGACTACTCGGCGGGGCCCTTCGTCGTCTGGCGGCGCACGCCGCCTAGACTGGACCGTTAACACCCGGGGGAGTCATGACTGAGCAGAACGCGGCCGCCGCCGGCGGTGCATCCACAGCAGAATCGCAGCCGCCACGTTCGCGAGGCCGAAGCTTTCTGCTGTTCCTGCGCGACGTCGTCGTCATCGTCGCCGCGGCGCTCATCATCTCGTTCCTCATCAAGACCTTCCTCATCCGATCGTTCTACATTCCCAGCGAGTCGATGCAGTCGACCCTGCAGGTGGATGACCGCATCATCGTGAACCAGCTGGTTCCGGAGGTCGTGCCCATCTCGCGCGGCGATATCGTCGTCTTCCGCGACCCGGGCGGATGGCTGCCGGTGCGCATCGAGCAACCGCAGGCTCCGCTCGACGCGGCCGGGGACTGGGTGCTTCAGGTGATCGGGCTCAGCACCTCTGACAGTGATGAGCACCTCGTGAAGCGCGTCATCGGTCTGCCGGGCGACCGCGTGGTGTGCTGCAACGACCTCGGGCAGCTGAGCGTCAACGGCGTGCCGATCGACGAGCGCTACGTGCAGTTGCCGCCCGACACGACTGCCGTCAGCTCGCGCGATTTTCAAGAAGACATTCCCGAGGGCACGATTTGGGTCATGGGCGATAACCGCTACGACTCGTCTGACTCACGATTCAACGGGGTCGTGCCGATCGATGACGTCGTTGGTCGCGCGTTCGTGATCAGCTGGCCGATCGACCGCTGGCGCTGGCTCGACAACCCGCCCATCACGTTCGACGGAGTCGAGCGCATCGAGTGACGTCACGACGATGAGTGCTGCCCCCACGCTCGACGTCGAGCGGGCGCTGTTCGCGTCGGGTGCCCCGGTCGTCATCGGGTGCGATGAGGTCGGTCGCGGCGCGATCGCCGGTGTCGTGGCTGTCGGCGCATGCGCCGTGCTTGCGTCGGTGGATGCCCCTCCCGCGCACCTGCGCGACTCGAAGTTGCTGTCGCCCGCCCGGCGAGCCGAGGTCGACCCGCTGGTTCGAGACTGGGCGGCAGCAGTCGCGGTGGGGGAGGCGGGGCCCGACGAGATCGACGCCCACGGCATCATCGTGGCGCTCGGGCTGGCTGCGCGGCGCGCGCTCATCCTGCTGCACGAGGCTGGAATCGACGTCGGCGCCTCGACTGTGGTGCTCGACGGGAGCCACGATTGGTTGACGCCGGCGTTGACCTCGCCGCCGCGCATCCTGACCAGGGTCAAGGCCGATCGCGACTGCGCCTCGGTTGCTGGCGCGTCGGTCGTGGCGAAGCAGCATCGTGACGCGCTCATGATCGCCGACCACGAGCGGTGGCCGGTGTATGAGTGGAGCGGCAACAAGGGCTATGGCAGTGCGGGGCACCTGGCAGCCGTCGCTGCCCACGGCCCGTCATCGCGGCACCGACTGACCTGGTTACGTGAGCCCGGGCTGCTCGACGTCATCGATGTCGCCCCGGGTTCGACGGTCTAGACTCGACACCGCTATGGACGACGACGAATTCGAGGACTACGACCGCGAGGTCGAGCTCGCTCTCTACCGCGAGTACCGCGACGTCGTGTCGCAGTTTCAGTACGTGGTCGAGACTGAGCGGCGCTTCTACCTTGCGAACGAGGTTGAGCAGGTCGTGCGCGAAATGGGCGGCGACTTCTACTTCGAACTGACTCTCACTGACGTCTGGGTGTGGGACGTCTATCGCGCGGATCGCTTCGTGAAGAGCGTCAAGGTGCTGACCTTCAAAGACGTCAACGTTGAAGAGCTCGGTAAGAAAGAGCTCAAGCTGCCAAAAGAACTCGCACTCGACGAATAGTCCGGTGTGACGTTCGCGATACGCGAACGAAACAGTCTCGGGTTATGCTGGATCACGCGTGACCCCCGCGCGCATCCCCTTCCCGAGGTAGGCATCCTTGTCGAGAGCACGTTCTCCTTTCCGCTCTGTTCTGGCGGGTGCCGCCATCGTGGTCGTCACTGGCGCATCGCTGGTGGCGGGCGTCGCGGTTGCCAACGCTGCTCCGGGTGCCCCGACGATCACCTCGCCAGTTACTGACTCCGGTTTCACGACGAACACGATCACGGTCTCGGGCACGCTTCCCGACTTCACCGACCAGGAAGTGACCGTCACGATCGACGGGTCGCCGGCCGCAGGGTGCATCGACGTGCTTGTGGCCTACTTCGACCCCGTGTTCACCTGCGACCTCACCGTTGCTGGCCCGGGCAAGTTCGAACTGCGTGCCACGACGTTCGACCTCTGGGCGGTTGACCCTGACGACGCCACGAGTGCGCCGAGCAACGCGGTCACGGTCATCGTGGGGACCAATAGCCCGGTTGAGCTCTTCAGCGAGACGGAAGAGCCTTTCAGCAACGAATGGATGTCGCAGTCTCCGACGGTGGGCGGAACCGGGCCGATCTTTGGGTCGGTTCGAGTCGACGCCAGCTACAACCTGTTCGACGGCGAAGGCACCCAAACGATCGAGTACTGCACCGTGGCGGAGGTACCCGCATCGGGTACGTGGAGCTGTGTCGGAAATGCGGCGCCCGCGTGGGGGTACGTGTACTTCATCGCCTACGGCACCGACGTCACCGGCACTCCCACCTCGATCGGCTACGACGACGAGATCGGCGGCGACATGCTTCCGAGCCCGCCCGATGCGACCTACGTCTTCGGCCCCAGAAGCTTCCAGGTCACGCTCGACGGCCTGCCCGACTGGAATGTCTTCGCGAGCATCTTCAGCGTCGCTGAGTTCGAAGGCGACGAGTACGTGTACGGCATGGCCGACGAGTACTGTCCCCTGTTCAGCATGGACCCCATGCCCGGGGGCCAGACGGAGACCTGCTTCTACGGTGAACTTGCTCCTGGTATCTGGAATGTCTGGGCCATGCAAGAGTACGAATTCTTCACGGGGTTCTATCGCGACGACTACATCATGATTCCTGAGATGCCGGGTCCGCTCTCGGCTTCGCTCAACCCGACGCGCACCGTGACTTTCTCCGGGTCGGGCGGCACCCCGGGATACACCGTCATCGTGCGTGGTCCCGGTGACAACACCGTCTGTTCGGGCGTGGTGACGGCGAGTGAGACGTGGCAGTGCACGGCGAGTCCGCCGGCGGGCACCGCGTCATACCGGGCCATTCAGCAGGCAACAGGGTTCGTGGCCGACCCACCCGGCGACTCCGGGGTTGTTACTTCATACGCCGGTCTGTCTGACTACACCGAGTCTGTGTCTGTCACGGTGCCGGCCGCTCCTGCGCCGCCTGCGCCGACATCGCCGCCCCCCGCCGCCCCGACTGTCGTGGCGCCGCCCACGCCGCTTCCGTGGGTGCTCGAGGGCTATGACGGCTCGCCGCTCACTCCAGGTCAAGCGCTGAGCCTCTCGGCCACCGGCCTGCCGGTCGGTACCGTCGTCGTCGTCGAGATCCGTTCGACCCCGCGAGTGCTTGGCACGTCTATCGTCGGCGACACCGGAGTGTTCGCTCTTGATGTGGTGGTGCCTGAGGACCTTGAGCCCGGGCAGCACACCCTGGTCGCGACTGCGACGCCACCCGGCGGAGTGGAGTCAGCGGTCTCTATCCCGGTTGTGGTGGTCGAGGCGGCCTCGCCTGTCGAGCCCGTTGAGGCCGTGCCGCCCGTCGACGAGAACGAGGCCTCCGAGACCGATGACGGTTCGAGTGGCACCGGCGGCGCGGGTGCGCTCGGCGACCGGTCGCAACCTGCCACCCCGTCGGCCATCAGCGACAGCATCCCGACCATCGATCGCATCTTCCGAACTCCGTTGCTGATTTTCGCAGCGGGTGGTCTGGCGCTCGCGATCCTGCTGCTCGTCGCGTTCCCCGCCGAACTGCTCAACAGCACGCTTGCCTCGAACACCCGCCGACTCGGCCGCTGGTATGCCGCGATTGAGAACGGCATCGACCGGGTCACAGAGTGGTTCGCGTCGGTGACCCGCACGCGGGCCCTTGCGGCCGCCGTGCTGGTCGTACTGACGAGCCTCATCTTCGGCTTCGTCGACCCCGAGTACGGCTTTGATCCCGTCTCGGTGCGCATGACTGTCTCGCTCGCCATCGGTCTCTTCATCGTGACCTATGTCGCGTCGTGGATCAGTGGCGCGATTATCCGGCGGGTCTGGACTATAGAGACGCGCGTGAGCCTGCAGCCCGCGGCGCTCGTCTTCGCCGTGCTCGGTGTCATCGTGGCCCGCATTCTCGAGTTCTCGCCCGGCTTCCTCATCGGTCTCGTCATCGGCCTCGACCTCGTGACGCGCGTCGGCGCCCCGCACCGCGTGCGGGCGATTCAAACCAACAACGGCGG
>JBBQKE010000165.1:0-4509 GCA_038326585.1 Actinomycetales bacterium
GTGGCTGCCGCTCGCGAACCTCAGCGAGACGCAGGCCCGCTTCTGGATCTACGACTCGCTGCTGAGCGAGTACGCGGCAATGGGCTTCGAGTATGGCTACTCGGTCGAGCGCCCCGACGCGCTCGTGCTGTGGGAGGCCCAGTTCGGCGACTTCGCCAATGGCGCCCAGATCATCATCGACTCGTTCATCGCGGCGGCCGAGCAGAAGTGGAACCAGCGCTCGAGCGTCGTGCTGCTGCTGCCGCACGGCTATGAGGGCCAGGGCCCCGACCACTCGTCGGCGCGCATCGAGCGGTTCTTGCAGCTCGCGGCGGAAGACAACATGACGATCGCGCGGCCCTCGACGCCCGCCTCGTACTTCCACCTGCTGCGTCGCCAGGCTTACGCGCGACCACGCCGACCGCTCATCGTCTTCACGCCGAAGTCGATGCTGCGCCTGCGCGGAGCGACGAGCGAGGTCGCCGACTTCACGGCTGGTCGGTTCGAGCCGGTCATCGACGATGCTCGCATGACGGATGCCGCAGCGGTGCGCCGGGTGCTGCTGCACGCGGGCAAGATTCACTACGACCTCGTCAGCGAGATCGAGAAGCGCGAGACGCAGGGCGTGGCCCTGGTGCGCCTCGAGCAGTACTACCCGCTGCCCGAAGAGCAACTGCGACAGGTGCTGTCGCAGTACTCGAACGCCGAGATCGTGTGGGTGCAAGACGAGCCCGAAAACCAGGGCGCCTGGCCGTTCTTGGCGCTCGAAGCGCAAAAGCGCGGCATGGCCCCGATGCGCGTCATCTCACGACCGGCCGCGGCGTCACCCGCCACGGGCTCCAGCAAGCGAAGCGCGCAGGAGCACGCGGAGATTATGGATGCTGCGCTGAGTTAGCGAACTCCGGTTGACCGACGGCCGGGACGGCCGTCGGCGCTGGCGTCGCCGCGACGGCCAGAAATGGCCGTCGCCTTCAGCTCCAGCGCGCCGAGAATCATGTCGCGGAGTTCGTCCGGCGCCTTCTCTCGGCACGCCTCTTTGACCTTCGTCGAGAGGGTCACACCGACAAGGTGCTCGGCCGAGCAGTCGTCGCAATTCGCGAGGTGATCGCGAATGTCTTGGCACTGCTCGGCGCTGAGCTCGTTGTGGAGAAACTCTTCGAGCTCTTCTTGAGCCTTGGTGCAGCCGCAGTCAGTCATCGCGCGCGCCCTTCGTCGTCGTGGACGGCACCGTGGCCGTCATGCCGCGTTCGCGCGCGTAGTCGGCTAACAGCTCGCGAAGCAAGCGGCGGCCTCGGTGCAGGCGGCTCATGACCGTGCCCACGGGGGTCTTCATGATGTCGGCGATCTCTTGGTAGGCGAAACCCTCAACGTCGGCGAAGTACACCGCGAGCCTGAAGTCTTCGGGAATCGCCTGAAGGGCGTCTTTCACAGCGCTCGCTGGCATGCGGTCGATCGCTTCGGCCTCGGCTGAGCGGCGCGAGCTCGACGTCGCCGATTCGGCTCCGCCGAGTTGCCAGTCTTCCATCTCGTCGATCGTGCCTTGATAGGGGTCACGCTGCTTCTTGCGGTAGACGTTGATGAAGGTGTTCGTGAGGATGCGGTAGAGCCAGGCCTTGAGGTTCGTACCTTGCTCGAACTGCGCGAAGGCCGCGAACGCCTTCACGAACGTCTCTTGCACGAGATCTGACGCGTCGGCTGGGTTGCGCGTCATGCGCATCGCGGCACCGTAGAGCTGGTCCATGAACGGCAACGCCTGCTCTTGGAAGAGTCGCCGGCGCTCGGCCAGTTCGTCAGCATCGGCCTGCGAGGCCTCGTTCGAAGTCGTGTCGATCATCAGGCGCGAGTCTAGCGAGCGCGTGTGCACCCGCCTGTGCGAGGCCGTACGACGGGGGCGGAACGGCACTGCGGTGGGTCGCGCGCGTTCACCGGTGCGATCGAGTGTGACCGTCGTCATGAACATCCCTTACGTCGTGATCGGAGCACCCTGCGCAGTGCCGATACTCTGATAACCGATGCAGGTATTCACGTATTCCGGAGCCCGATTCTCGCCCTATGGCGACGAGGAGCGCCCCGGCACCGCCGAGGGCCTCGACGAGGCCGGAAACTGGTCTGCGCCGCGCGCGACGGCCCCGCTCGCTGCGAGCGTCTCGCTGCCGGGCTCGAAGAGCCTCACCAATCGCGAACTCGTCCTCTCGGCCCTCGCGAGCGAGGTCTCTGTGCTGCGGCGTCCGCTGCATTCGCGCGACTCGATGCTCATGATCGAGGCTCTGCGATCGCTCGGCGTTGTCATCGACGAGGTCACAGGCGACGGCGCTGATGGCCCTGACCTGCGCATCACGCCCCCTGCCCAGTTGTCGGGAAGCACCTCGATCGATTGTGGCCTTGCCGGCACCGTCATGCGGTTCTTGCCTCCCGTCGCCGCGCTCGCGCTCGGCCCGGTCGCCTTCGACGGCGACGAGGGCGCCCGTCGGCGCCCGATGCGCACGACCATCGACTCTCTGCGCGCGCTCGGCGTCGACGTCAACGACGACGGTCGTGGCGCCCTGCCCTTCAGCCTCTGGGGCACCGGGTCGGTGCGCGGGGGCGAGATCGCCATCGACGCCTCGTCCTCGAGTCAGTTCGTCTCGGGTCTGCTGCTCGCTGCCGCCCGGTTCGACGAGGGTCTCGTGCTGCGGCACACCGAAGAGCGCTTGCCGTCGCTGCCCCACATCGAGATGACCATCGCGACGCTCGCAGCCCGCGGCGTCACGGTCGAGAACGCCCAGCCGGGCGTGTGGGCCGTGCCGCCCGGGCCCATCGCGGGCATCCCGGTCGACATCGAACCCGATCTCTCGAACGCTGCGCCCTTTCTCGTTGCCGCCGTGATCGCCGGCGGCAGCGTGGCTGTGGAGGGCTGGCCTGAGACCACGACCCAGGTGGGCGCCGACCTTGAGACCCTGCTGCCCTTGTTTGGCGTGACGGTGCGGCGCGAGGGCTCGGCGCTCGTTGTCGAAGGCGGCGCCGGGCTGCTCGGCGGCGCACGCGTGCCGGGCATCCACCTCGATCTCTCGGCCGGTGGTGAGCTCGCACCGGCGATCGTGGCGCTCGCTGCGCTGGCGGAGGGGCCGAGCGAGATCACCGGTATCGGGCACTTGCGCGGGCACGAGACCGACCGACTGGCTGCGCTCGCGGCCGAGATCAACGGGCTCGGCGGCGCCGTCACTGAACTCGACGACGGGCTCGCGATCGACCCCCGCCCCCTGCACAGCGGAACGTGGAAGGCCTACGACGACCATCGCATGGCAACCGCTGGGGCGATCATCGGGCTCGCGGTCGATGGCGTGCTCATCGACGACATCGGATCGACAGCGAAAACTCTGCCGCAGTTCGCCACGCTGTGGCGCGAGATGCTCGATCAGTCGGTGCCGTCATCGTGAGCTGGTTGCCGCCCGACGACGACGAGCCGTACGACAAGTATGACGAGGCGGCCGTGCGCCAGCGCCCCAACCCCAAAGCGAATCGACCCCGTTCGAAGCAGCGCCCCGCCCATGACGACGCGGTCGTGGGTCGCGTCATCACCGTTGACCGTGGCCGCTACCTCTGCATCGTTGACGAAGACGCTGACACCGAACACGAGGTCATCACCACCCGTGCTCGAGAACTGCGCTCGACACCGGTTGTCACCGGTGACCGCGTCGACTTGGTGGGAGACACGAGCGGTGTCGAGGGGTCGCTCGCGCGCATTGTGCGGGTACATGACCGGCGCACGCTCCTGCGGCGCAGCGCCGACGACACCGATGCGGTCGAGCGCATCATCGTGGCCAATGCCGACCAGCTGCTCATCGTCGTCGCCGCTGCGAATCCTGAGCCGCGACCACGACTCGTCGACCGCTACCTCGTTGCGGCCTTCGATGCCGGGGTGCAGCCGCTGCTGGTCATCACGAAGACTGATCTCGCCGACCCGACCGACTTTCTCGCCCAGTTTCGTGGGCTCGATCTGCGCATCGTCACGAGCCGCTCAGACAATGTGCCCCTTGACGAGCTGTACCCGCTCTTGACCGGGCGCACCACCGTCGCGGTCGGGCACTCGGGGGTCGGCAAGTCGACTCTCGTCAATGCGCTCGTACCGAGCGCGGGTCGCGCGGTTGGCGTGGTCAACGTCGTGACCGGCCGGGGGCGCCACACCTCGTCGTCTACCGTGTCGCTGCGGCTCGCGGGCGGCGGCTGGATCATCGATACCCCGGGCGTGCGATCGTTCGGCCTCGGGCACGTCGACCCTGACAACATTCTGCGCTCGTTCGGCGACTTGGCGGCGATTGCGACGCAGTGCCCTCGGGGTTGCACCCACTTGCCCGACTCCCCCGATTGCGAGCTCGTCGACAGAGCGCGCGCCGGCGAGCTCGGCGAATTCGGTGCCGAGCGCCTCGATTCGCTGCAGCGCCTGCTCACCACCCTCGTCACGCCGAGCGGCCGCACAGGCGCCGATAGCCTGAAGCCGTGACTGCTGTGTCTTCTGCCGATCAGACTGCCCTCGCCGCCGATCTCGCCCTC
>JBBQKE010000166.1:0-4455 GCA_038326585.1 Actinomycetales bacterium
ACCGTCAAGGTCGCGGGTGTCGACGTGCGCGGGTTGCGGCAGCAGAGCCTCATCGACCACGTGGGCATCGTCAGTCAAGAGACCTACTTGTTTCACGCGTCGATCGCCGAGAACCTTCGGTACGCGAAGCCCGATGCCACGGATGCCGAGCTCGAGGTCGCCTGCCGCGCGGCGAGCATCCATGACACGATCGAAAGCTTTCCCGACCGCTACGACACCATCGTCGGCGAGCGCGGGTATCGACTCTCGGGCGGAGAGAAGCAGCGCGTCGCCATCGCACGCGTGCTGCTGAAAGACCCGCCGGTGCTCATTCTCGATGAGGCAACCAGCGCGCTCGACTCGGTGTCAGAGCGTGTGGTGCAATCTGCGCTCGATACCGCCAGCGAGGGTCGTACGACGATCGCGATCGCGCACCGACTGTCGACGATCAGCGCCGCCGACGTCATCCACGTCGTTGATCACGGCCGCATCGTCGAGAGCGGACAGCACGGTGAGCTCGTGGCCCTCGGCGGCGTCTACGCTCGACTGGTCGCCCAGCAATCGGCCGACTACGGCCGTTCGGCCAGCAGTTCTGCCATGTAGTCGAGCTCTTTCTGCTGCAACTGCACCATGCCCCGTGCGAGCTGGGTGACGACGGGATCGTCGCTACGGGCGAGAACAGCTTCGGCCATGTCGACCCCGCCCATGTGGTGCTCGATCATGAGCTCGAGGTAGAGCCGTTCAGCGTCGACTCCGGTGGCGCTCTGCAGTGCTTGCATCTGCTCGAAGGTCGCGACGCCGGGCATCGGCTCACCGGGCGTGTGGCCGCCGTGACCATCGTGGCCGGCTGAGCCGTCGATGACGGGCCGTGACAGCCACTCCATCTCGTCTGATGATGAGGTCTGCGGCAGCCCCCACATCACCAGCCACGCGAACATCTGTCCCTGTTGCTGGGCCTGAGCCGTCGCGACGTCAAGAGCGAACAGCCTGACTTCTGCATCATCGGAGCGATCGCGCACGAGCAGCGACATCTCGACTGCTTGGCCGTGGTGAACCTGCATGTCACGCGCGAATCCTGCCTCGGCGCTCGCCTCGCTCGGCATCGGTGCGCCCGATGAGGTGACGCGGCCGACCAGCACTCCGATGGTGAGAGACACCAATACGAGTAGCCCGATGACGACGATCAGTCGCGATCGACGGACGGGGGCCGCCAGTGCGGGGTCACTCGGCGCAACAGAGGTTGTGGTCACGAAATCTTGCCCTCGCCGTCGAGGGCTTGGCTGCACAGAGCGCCGGGCTCAGGCGCGGTCGGCGACTGGCGGTACTTGATGATGAAGTCGACCAACCGGGGGTCGTCGACGCCGTCGAGGGCGACCTGCGCACCCCATGCGCTCGCGACGACCGGTGCGTCGAGGCCAGTGAAGGGAGACAAGATCATGTACGTGCGGGGCATCGCACTGCGCAGAGCGTCGAGGTCGCCGCCCGTCACGAGGTCGGGGTCGTAGGTGACCCACACGGCGCCGTGCTCGAGCGAATGCACGGCGAACTCAGCAGGCACCTCTTGCTCGTAGGTTCCGCAGTTGAGCCATCTCGGGTGGTGCGGGCCTCCGGCGGGAGGAGTCATCTCATAGGCGACAGGGGTTTCGACGTGCAGGCCCTCGACGCTCTCGAAGATCTCGAGGCCCTCGATCTCGAGGGCTGCCCGCTCAGCTGCTGTGAGGTTCTGACTCGTCGGCGGGGGTGGGGTCGCCGAGGTGACGACGACTGCGACCAGGGTGCCGACGATCAAGAGACCGGCGGTGGCCCCGGCCACGATGCCGATCAGGCGGTTGCGCTTCTCTTTCGCCTGCTTCGCCTTCAGGGCCGCCACCTTCTCGGCGCGCCGCTTCTCGCGTTGCTGCTTGATGGTGAGGCTCTCATGGGCGGTCTCGTCGTTCTCAGCCACGGGGCGGGCTCCTGTCAGGGTTTTCGGGCAGGGGTCATCAGTCGATGCAAGTCTCTCTCAGACTGCCAGATGACGCACAGTGGATGCTGTGAAGAGTTCTCGACGTCTCTCGCTCTCGAACCCCGCGGCGGGGTACTGTGATGCCACCTGTCTCGTTCGCACGCCCCGGCGCCCGAAGTAGAGGAAGAGCATGACACTCGTCGCTGAAGAGCCGGGGAATGACCCCGCCGCGGGCAGGCGTGCGCGTCGTCGGCGCGGCACCCTGAGCATTCAGTCGACTGTCTTGGTCATGCTGCTGAGCGTGAGCCTCGCCTCGAACGTTCTGGTCGGCGTCATCGGGTATGTCAACGCCACCGATTCGCTGCGCGATGCCGCGTTCGAGCGACTCGTCGAGGTGCGCGACTCTCGCGCCCGTGAAATCAGCAGGTTGTTCTCGACGATCGAGAACAGTGTCGTCGTGCATTCGCGTGGCCAGAGCGTGGTCGATGCCACCGTCGCCTTCACCGGCGCCTTCGACGAGCTCACCGAGATCGATCTTGACGACGACCAGGCAGAGCTGCTGTCGGCCTACTACGCCGATGTGTTCGGGCCGAGGCTGAGCGAGGCGACTGGCTCGGTGGCCAATGTCGACAGCTTCATTCCGAACACGACGGCTGCCCGCTATCTGCAGGTGCACTACACGGCACCGCACGACTCGTTCGACGCGGCGATCGCCGTTGACGACGCGGGCGACGGCAGCACATGGTCGTCGGTGCATGCGCAGTATCACGACTACTTTCGGTCGATGATCGAGCTGCTCGACTATGAAGATGTGCTGCTGCTAGACGCGCAAGGACGCGTGGTCTACAGCGCGTTCAAGGGGGTAGATCTCGGCACGAATGTGCTGAGCGGTCCGTACCGGTTCTCGAATCTCTCGGCCGCCTACGGCTCGGCCATGGGCCGCAACCTGCTCGGCGAGGTGAGCTTCACCGATTTCGAGTCGTACCCACCGTCACTCAACCTTCCCGCGGGCTGGGCCGTCACACCGATCGGCTCAGAGGGTGAACTGATCGGGGCGATGGCGGTCGAGTTGCCGATCGAGAGACTGAGCAGCGTCATGACTGCCGACGGCGATTGGAGTCAGGGTGGACTCGGTGCGACGGGCGAGGCCTACCTCGTCGGCACCGACGGACTGATGCGGTCACCGTCGCGCCTGCTGCAAGAAGACCCTGCCGCCTTTGCCGAAGCGGCTCGCACCGCGGGCATCGCCGACGGCACGATCGACCTCGTACTGACTCGCGAGACCACACTCGGCGTGCTTCCCGTGCAGTCGAACGCGGCTGACGCAGCGCTCGCCGGGGGCGACGCAACGACGATCTCGACGAACTATCTCGGCCGCGACACCCTCGCCGCCTACGGGCGCGTTGCCGTCGATGACCTCGATTGGGTGGTCATCGCCGAACTCGACACTCGCGAGGCCTTCGCCCCGGTGACCGAGTTCACGCGCAACCTCATCATCTCGTCGGCCGTGCTCGCGCTCGTGGTGTCGGTGCTTTCGCTGCTGCTCGCACGCGTGTTCGTGCAGCCGTTGCGTCGACTGTCAGCCGCAGCGCAACGCATCGCGGCGGGCGAGACAGGAGTCACCGTCGACGCTGGGTCGAGCGACGAGATGTCGAGCGTCTCGGCGGCCTTCAACGACATGAGCCGCAGCTTGCAGGTCAAGGCCGAGCTGCTCGACCAGCAGCAGGCCGAGAGCGAGAGACTGCTGCGGGCGCTCATGCCCGAGCCGGTCATCCGTCGATATCGCGAAGGCGTTCAGACGATCGCCGAAGACCACCGCGATGTCTCGGTGATGTACGCCGACATCGTCGGATTCGACGACTACAGCAAGTCACTCGACTCAGAAGCCACGCTCGAGGCGCTCAATGAGCTCGTGCGTCAGTTCGACGAGGCCGCGACGACCATCGGGGTCGAGCACGTGCGCACGGCGACGAAAGGGTATCTCGCTAGTTGCGGGCTCACGGTGCCCCGTATCGACAACGCTCGACGCATCGTCGATTTCGCCCTCGAGCTGCAGCGCATCCTCGACCGGTTCAGCGCGCAATGGGGTGTCTCTCTGCACATTCGTGCCGGCCTCGATCTCGGCAGCGCGAGCAGCGGACTCGTGGGCCGCGCGCACATGGTCTACGACTTGTGGGGCGAAGCGGTAAACCTCGCCTTCCGCGTGCAGGCCGAACGCGCTGAATCGGGCATCTACCTCACCGAGCGCGTCGCGGCCGGCGTGCCTGCATCGGTGCCGCTCATCGACGTCGGCGTCGTCGACACGCCATCGGGCCCGCAGCGCATTCTGCGCATCGATCTCACTCGCGGCCATGACTGACGTCTGGCTCGAGAGCTGGTTCTGGCCGTCGATCGCGGTCATCGTGGGGCTGCCGCTCGTGCTGCTCGTGCTCAGCGAGCTCTATGAGTCACTCAAGCGGCAGGGCAACCCGGCGGCTCGCATCGTGCGCCTCGTGCGCAACTACATCGCTCCGGTCGCCGCGTTGCTCGTG
>JBBQKE010000167.1:0-4448 GCA_038326585.1 Actinomycetales bacterium
GCCTTCGCCGCGATGACGTGCATGAGCGGCCCGCCCTGCTGCCCAGGGAACACGGCCGAGTTGAGCTTCTTGAACAGCGACTCGTCATTGCTGAGGATGATGCCCGAGCGGGGGCCGCCGAGCGTCTTGTGCACCGTCGAGCTGACGACGTGGGCGTGCGGCAGCGGCGAGGGGTGCAGGCCGGCGGCCACGAGACCAGCGAAGTGCGCCATATCGACCCACAGCTTCGCGCCCACCTCGTCGGCGATGGCGCGGAAGGCCGCAAAGTCGAGCTGGCGCGAGTAGGCCGACCAGCCGGCGATGAGAACGGTCGGCTTGACCTCGAGGGCCTTGGCGCGCACGACATCCATGTCGATGAGCATTGTCTCGGGGTCGACGCCGTAGCTCGTGGCGTTATAGACCTTGCCCGAGAAGTTGAGCTTCATGCCGTGCGTAAGGTGACCACCGTGAGCGAGCTCGAGGCCGAGGATCGTGTCGCCGGGCATCGCGAGCGCGTGCAGCACGGCCGCGCTGGCTGAGGCACCCGAGTGCGGCTGCACGTTGGCGAAGTCGGCGCCGAACAGGGTCTTCGCGCGCTCAATGGCGAGGTTCTCAGCGATGTCGACGAACTCGCAGCCGCCGTAGTAACGCTTGCCGGGGTAACCCTCGGCGTACTTGTTGGTGAGCACCGAGCCCTGCGCTTCGAGAATCGCACGCGAAACGAAGTTCTCGCTCGCGATCATCTCGAGCGTGCCGCGCTGGCGGCCGAGCTCTTGCTCGAGCACCGCGGCGATCTCGGGGTCGACCTGAGTGAGGGCGTCGTTGAATGAGGACGGCAGTTTGTCAGACACGGGAGGTCTCCTTCAAGGGTCTACCGGGCGCGCCCGGCGGGATTCTGCTGGGGGCCCAGGCGTACGGCCCCACACCGTGTCAGTCGCTTCCTGATGGTGACCCATCTGAACGCCAGTCGCGACGGGAGTCAGTCTACCGCGGCTCAAGACTCCTCACGAAGGCCAGCACCACGCGCTTGCGAGCCGCTTCAAGCCTGTCGTCAGCGATCGCAGCGATGCGTGCGGCCAAGAGCACCGGGTCGATGAGGCCATCGTCGACCAGCGCTCGAACGAAAAGTCGATCACGCTCCTCATTTCGCGCGAGCTTGGCGGCGCAGGTGTCGTGCGGTTCGAGACACACGGCATCGATCTCGGAGGCGCCGCTGATGGGCACGCGAATCGTGCGGTCCTGCCAGCCGGCAGGCAGCACAGCCGTGTCGACATCCACCCCTTGCACGTAGAAGCCGTGCTGATTGTGGAATGCAGACCATTCGCCCAGCACTCCGTCAATTCGATCAGCGGCCTGCGAGTCAACGTCACCAAACACGGCGATGTCGAACTCGAGAGACGCGGTGGCGGCTGCCGGCAACGCATCGTGTTCGAAGCTGCCCAACAGCGATTGGCTGCCGATCACGAGGAAGCGCCCGCCTCGAACGATGCGGCTTGCTTCACGGAGCGCTGTGCGCAGGTCGTCGTTCGTCGCCATCAACGCGCCCGGCGGATCGCGTCGAGCCGCTCGTCGTCGCTCAGTACTCCGTTGAAGGGGCCGACTTGGCGCATATCGATCGAATGCTGATCTGTCGACGTCATGGCATGCAGAAGGCCTGGTAGATCGCACGCATCGGCGAGTCGCATCCATTCGTCGAGCAACCCGGCCGTGTATGGGTCAACCCGACTGCGGACGGTAGTCGCGACGCGGCTGACGTTCGCGAGGGTCGCATCCGCATCGCGCAGAAGGTGCTCGGCGACCTTTTTGTGCAGTTCGAGCGCTACGCGCTCTTCCCGACGTTCGAGCTGCAGTGTTACCAACGGCGTCACTCGAACACTGACCTCCGCGTCGAGAGCGGCGAGCGCACGCCGCAGGGTGTCAAGTTGAATGCGCCCACCCGCTTCGGCGCGCTCATAGTTCTGCACTGTCGCTGGGCTAACGTCGAGACGGCGCGCGAGCTCACGTACGCTCACGCCGGCGCGCTCGCGCTGCTCGCGGATGAGAGTACTCACTCGACATTCTCCTTACGTATGCATACAAGCATACTCTCATCATGTCGAGTCGACAATCGGGGTGTAACCGACCGCTACGTCCGGACACTATCTAGGTGTGGAGCATGACGATCAGGCGCTGTGGGATCGAGTACTGGGCGGCGACGAACGATCGTTCGGCGTGCTCTTCGAACGGCATCGCGACCGCGTCTTTCGAGCGTTGCTGCGATCGAACCCGGTCACCGCAGACGCGGAAGACCTCACCTCAGTCGTCTTCCTCGAGCTCTGGCGCCGCCGCGATTCCGCGCGATTCGTCAACCGATCGGTGTTGCCGTGGCTACTCGTCACGGTGGCAAATGTCTCGCGCAACGCGAGTCGAGGTCGGCGCCGTTACGAGAGATTCCTCGCAGCCCTGCCCGCCCCCGAGGTCGAGCCCGACTTCGCGCACACGGTCGACTCCCGTCTCGATTCACGAGGCGCCACGGATGCACTGCACTCTGCGCTCGGCCGGCTCACGGAGGTTGACCAGGCGCTCATCACTCTGACCGCGCTCGAAGGCTACGGGCTCGCCGACGCCGCCGATGCGGTGGGCGTGAGCTATGGCGCAGCGAAAACCCGACTCTCACGGGTGCGACGACGACTTCGGGACTCGCACCCCAACTTTTCTGTAGCGGAGGCAACATGAACCCCGAATTCTCGCCCACACGAAGCGACGCGATGCGCGCACAACTCGAAGAAGTGGTGACGGTGACATCGATCCAGAGCAATCGACGCGCGCCCGGTTGGGTTCCGGGGGCCGCGTTGCTGGTCGCAGGACTCGTCACCGGGGGTACCGTCTCCGCTGCGGCCGTCACCAGCCTGCAACCCACTTCCCAGCCCGCGCCGCGGTCAGGGCCGGTAGAGGCGCCGCCAGGTGTCCTGCCCGGCGTTCCCATCATCTCGCTGCTCGGCGAAACCCTCAGCTACGAAATCACGGGAGAGACGGCGCTCGACCTGCCGGCACCACCCGATGGCACCACGCATCTCCGGGCCACAGTCACGTGCCTGACGGCGGGACCCGTGAGCTGGGGCACCGATCCAGAGGGCAACAATCCGTCGCTGTACTGCAGTGGGGATGACGTGCTAGCGGGCACGGGAACGGCGGAAATGGACTTTCCGCTTGGTGCGGAGTCACAAGACCTCTTCGCTCAGACGGGCCCGGACGGTCGAGCGCTTCTCGTCGTGCAGTACGTCAACTACGTACCGACCGCGCTCGGGCGAAACGCGTCAGGTGAGACGTACGGGGCGGCGTGGGAGGGCCTCGAGCCCGATCTCGTCGCAGTCATGGGCGTTGCCCCTGACGGTTCGTCGATCCTCGGATACGCGCGAGCGACTGACCTCAACGCCTTCGGGCCGGACTGGCCCGGGCAACCGACGAGTCCCGAAGAGGCCCTCGAGTGGCAGCGCGAGCGAGAAGAGCGCTATCCCGATGGCTGGGAGATCCCCGTTTACGCCCCGGACGGCAGAACCGTTCTCGGCACGTTCTTCATCTCGAACTGACGAGCGAGCGCGCTGGCCACTCGTCGAGAAACGTGCGCGGTTAGGAGGCGGCGAGCGTCAGCGGCTTCACCCGCGCGAGGTCAAGCGTCTGACGCGCGACCCACAGGTCGTGAGCATTCTGCATCGCGAGCCAGCTTTCGGCGCTTCGACCGACAGCTTTCGAGAGCCGAAGTGCCATTTCAGGCGTGACCCGGCTGGACCCGGCGAGCACGCGACTGAGCGTCGAGGGTGCGACATCGAGTCGGACGGCCAGCTCGCGACCGCTCACGCCGAACGGCTCGAGGTACACGGCAGAGAGAAACTCGCCCGGATGAGGGGGGTTGTGCATGAGTGTCACGTCATCCATTAGTGATAGTCCTCGTAGTCCAGAACGTAAGAGTTTCCGTCATGAAACTCGAACGTCACTCTCCAGTTCCCGCTCACAGTGATCGACCAGCGCCCGACCATTCCGCCCTTGAGCGGGTGAAGCCGAAAGCCCGGGATGCTCATGTCATCGATCGTCTGCGCCGAGTCAAGCGCGGCCAACTGCATGCGCAGCTTCGCCGCATGATTCGGTCGTACCCCGGCAGTGCTGCCGGTCTCGTACATCACCCGCAAGCCCTTGTGTCGAAAGGACTTGATCACGAGTGTAGTGTACCGCGTTGCGCATCACGCAACGCTTTCGATATGACCGACATCACCGAGTAACTCCTACTGCTAGCGGGTATCGAACAGGGAGTGTGCCGGAAGTGCAATCACACCGACGTCGGTTTTCAACAGCGAGCCGGCTTGTCAGGGCGACTCGGCCTCGACGATCCTGATCGGGCGAGTCGTCAGCGGCACGCCACGCGCCCGGCGCCGTGACTCCATGATGAGCAGCGCGACGATCGCGAGCCCCAGGGCCCCGGCCTCGACCCACGG
>JBBQKE010000168.1:0-4447 GCA_038326585.1 Actinomycetales bacterium
CGCTTCATCGGCCGACGTATCGTTCGCCTCGAGTCGCGCGACGAAGTCGGGGTTCGCTCCCCCGCCGCCCGTGCCCGCGGCGTCGGGCGTCAACAGCGAGCCATCGCGCGCCGTGCCGCCGAAGCCGTAGGGCGAGACCGGCGACTCGAGAGTGACGCTGAGCACGCGCTCGGGAGCATCCAGCATCAGCTGCATGACGACTCCCCCGCCCATACTCCATCCGACGAGGTGCACCCGGTCGACGCCGAGGGCGTCGAGCACAGAGGTCACGTCATCCGCGAAGTCGCTCAGGCCCCGCGTGGCGTCGACCGGCAGCGTCTCGCTGCCCCCGAAGCCGCGCAGGTCGATGGCGAGCGCGCGCACTTCGGGTGCGAGCGCCAGCATCGTGGGCTGGTAGAACAACGAGCTCGACACGTTGCCGTGCACGAAGACCACGGTGGCCACGGCTTCTGACTCGGCGGGTCGCTCGAGCACACGCGCGCGCAGTCGAGGCGTCGAGACGTCGTGGGCGTGGATGCCCGCAAGCAGGTGTTCAGTCATCGCAAGAGACTCCTTCGTTTCTTTCGGGGATAGGGGGTGATCGGGTCTAGGGGTCGCTGGCGGCTCACGCCGTTCGCAGTGTTGCGGGGATGCTCAGGGCAGGCTCGGTCGCCGCCACGACTTCGTCGAGCTCGACGCCCGGGGCAAGCTCGACGAGCTGCAGTCCCGTGGGCGTCACATCGATCACGGCGAGGTCGGTGATGATGCGGTCGACGACCCCGCGGCCGGTCAACGGCAGCGAGCACTCGTTCACGATCTTCGCCGAGCCGTCTTTCGCGACGTGCTCCATGAGCACGATGACGCGCGCCGCGCCGTGCACGAGATCCATCGCGCCGCCGGGACCCTTGACCATTTTTCCCGGGATCATCCAGTTCGCCAGGTCACCCGCAGCCGAGACCTGCATCGCGCCGAGAATCGCCGCGTCGATCTTGCCGCTGCGAATCATGCCGAAGCTCAACGCTGAGTCGAAATACGCCGACCCGGGCAGAACCGTGACGGTCTCTTTTCCGGCATTGATGAGGTCGGGGTCGACATCAGCCTCGGCTGGGTACGGACCGACGCCCAGGATGCCGTTCTCTGACTGCAGCACCACCGTCAGCCCGGCCGGCACGTGATTCGGCACGAGCGTGGGCAAGCCGATGCCGAGGTTGACATAGCTGCCATCGCTCAGTTCGCGAGCCGCTCGCGCGGCCATCTCATCTCTCGTGAGCGCCATGGTCAGCTCCCCTCCGTCGTCGCCCGCACCGTGCGGCGTTCGATGCGCTTCTCGACGTTCTCGCCGACGACGACCACGCGGTCGACGAAGACGCCCGGAAGATGCACGGCGTCGGGGTCGAGGTCACCCGGCTCGACGAGCCGCTCGACCTGCGCGATGCAGACCCGGCCCGCCATGGCCGCCAGCGGCGAGAAGTTGCGAGCCGAGCGCGAGAAGACGAGATTGCCGTGCCGATCGCCGACGGCGGCGTGCACGATCGCGAAGTCGGTCGTGATGGCCTCTTCGAGCACGAAGTCGCGCGGTTCACCCCGAATCTCGAACGTGCGCACGTCTTTGGGCTGCGATGCCACGGCGACCGAGCCATCGGGGGCGTAGCGCTGCGGAAGCCCGCCCTCCGCCACCTGCGTGCCGACGCCCGTCTGCGTGTAGAAGGCGGCGATGCCTGAACCGCCCGCCCGCAGCTTCTCGGCAAGGGTGCCCTGCGGGGTCAGCTCGACCGCGAGCTCGCCGCTCATGAACTGCCGTTCAAACTCTTTGTTCTCGCCAACGTATGACGACGTCATCTTCGCGATGCGCTTCGCCGCAAGAAGCACGCCGAGACCCCAGTCGTCGACGCCGCAGTTGTTGCTCACGATGCTCAACCGGTCGACTCCTGTGGCGAGCAGCGCCTCGATGAGCACCATCGGGGCACCGCTGAGCCCGAAGCCTCCGACGGCGATGCTCGAGCCCGCGGCAATGTCGGCAACAGCATCGGTCGCAGTCGCGACTGTCTTGTCGATCGTCATGCGATTTCCTCTCTCATCGTGCTCGCACTGGCTATCGTGCGCTGCAGTTCGTGAGCGACGGCCTCGGCCCCGTGGGCGGCCAGCACGATCGTGTAGTGGTTGACATCATCGACCTCGACCACGCGCATGCCCCGGAGGCGCGGCTCGGACTCGGCGCGGCCCGGCGCGTAGAGCGCCGCGGGTTCGTTCAGCAGGCCTCGGGGCGCCCGCACGAACGTGGTGGGAGCATCCACCGCTTGCATCGCTTCGAGGTACCACTCGGGGCCGAAGAGCTCGGCGGCATCGGCTTCGATGGTGGCCAACACTCCCGACGGGCGCAGGTTCGGGGCAGTGCCGATGAGGTCATAGTCGACATAGCCCTGCACAGTGGGTGACCAGTGGTCGACGAACGCCGGATGCCGCCGCCAGAACCCGCGATACTGCTCGACGCTGCCGAACGTCATGCTCAGACGGTCGGCGGCCGGCCCGAGCACCGAGGTGCCGGCCGCAGCTCGCGCGGGCGGCATGAGCGGCAGTCCGCCGTCGATGAGCGTCAGCGACAGAACTCGCTCCGGGTGGCGTGCGGCGAGCAGCACGGCCACGAACGCGCCCATCGAGTGAGCGAGCACATGCACTGCCGGGGTGTCGAGGGCATCGAGCACGGCGACGAGATCGTCGACATGCTGCCGAAGTCCGACCGGGCCGCCGACCGAGCTGCTGCGGCCGCGGCCGCGCAAGTCGGGGGCGATGATGCGCGATTCGGGCAGCGCAGCGGCCACGAGCGGCCAGCAGCGGTGCGTCGCGGTGATGCCGTGCACGGCGAGAACGGGCACGCTGTTGCGTATGTGGTCGTTGTAGAGCCCGACCGCGAGCTCGCCGCCGGGCACCGTCACGCTAGTGCGGGGTGGGTCGAGGTCGATCATCGGGCGCTCCACCCGCCGTCCATCGTGTACGAGGCGCCCGTGACCATGCCGGCATCGTCTCCGCAGAGCCACGCGGCGAGCGAGGCGACTTCGCTCGGCTCAACCAGCCTCTTGATGGCGCTCTCGGTGAGCATGATGCGCTCGACGACCTCGTCTTCGGCAATGCCATGCACGCGCGCCTGGTCGGCGATCTGCTTCTCGACGAGCGGCGTGCGCACATAGCCGGGGTTGATGCAATTGCTCGTGATGCCGTGCGGGCCACCCTCGAGCGCCGTCACCTTCGATAACCCTTCGAGGCCGTGCTTCGCCGACACGTAAGCCGACTTGAAGGCGCTCGCGCGCAGGCCGTGCACCGAGCTGATGTTGACGACGCGGCCCCAGCCGCGCTCGATCATGCCGGGCATCACGGCGCGGGTGAGCAAGAACGGTGAGACGAGCATGAGGTCGATGATGAGCCGAAACCGCGCCGGGTCGAAGTCGACGATCGGGCTCACCGTCTGGATGCCGGCGTTGTTCACGAGGATGTCGGCGTCGAGGCTAACCTCGGCGAGAGCATCCAGGTCGGCCAGATCGACCGTCCACGCCTCGCCCACGATCTCGGCGGCGACTCGGCGAGCGCCCTCCTCATCGCGATCGGCGACGATGACCCTAGCGCCGCGATCGGCGAGGGCGCGTGCGCACCCCTCTCCGATGCCGCTCGCGCCGCCCGTCACGAGGGCTCGCCGGCCGCTCAGGTCGCTGCCGGTCATCGGGGGGCCTCCTCGTCGAGATCTCCAGGATAATGAGCGTTGCGAGAATCGCCAGAGGTTCGGGCACACGATTTCGGCAAAGGAGCCAGCATGACCAACGACGTCGTCATCATCGCCGCTGCGCGCACGCCGCAAGGCCGAGCACGCGGAGCACTCGCACGACTCAGCGCGGTCGAGCTCGGCATCATCGCTGCCCGCCGCGCCCTCGAGGCGAGCGGACTGCCGGCAGATGCCATCACCGCGGCCATCCTCGGGCAGGTGCTGCCCGCCGGGTGCGGGCAGAATCCCGCCCGCCAAGTCGCGCTCGGCGCCGGAATCGCCCCCGCCGTCGCCACCTCGAGCGTGAACTCGGTCTGCCTCTCGGGCGCGCGTGCGATCACCGACGCGGCGCGGCTCATCCGTCTCGGCGAGGCCGACGCCGTGCTCGCCGGAGGCATGGAGTCGATGACCAACGCCCCCCACCTTCTGCCCGGCTCGCGACTCGGCTGGGCCTACGGTTCGGTCGAGGCGCTCGACCACCTCGCGCACGACGGATTGCGCGACACCGTCGACGGCATCTCGATGGGTGAGAGCACCGAGCGCCATGTGGGTCGCCTCGGCATCTCACGCGAGGAACAGGATGCCGTGGCCGCGGCCTCGCACACCCGTGCCCACGCGGCGCAGACCGGCGGACTGCTCACCGCTGAGATCGTCGGAGTCGAGATAGCCGCGCGAGGCGCGAGCACGCTTGTGGACACGGACGAAGGGGTGCGTTCT
>JBBQKE010000169.1:0-4438 GCA_038326585.1 Actinomycetales bacterium
AGCACGCCGAGTTGGCTGTCGCTGATTCCCTCGCTGGCGCGCTCGGCGCGAATGCGACGAGCGACCTTTTGAATGAGGACGCGCAACTCTTCTTCGGGGTCGGTTTCGCGGACGCTCACGTCATTAGCCTAGCTCATTACCCACGCTAACGATAAATTCGATGATGCTGAGCACGCATCTAGGATCGAGCCAGGAGGCCCCTCATGCCGAAGATCACCGCCGAGCGCCAGCATCGCACCTTCACCGACGAGCACGGTGTCGTCGTGCACTACTACGTGTGGGCGCCGGGCAAACCGAAGGGCATCGTGCAACTCGCGCACGGCGTTGGCGAGCACGCGCTGCGCTACGAACTGCTCGCGCAAGACCTCGTCGCCGCCGGCTACGCCGTCTATGCCGACGACCACCGCGGTCACGGCGCCACGGGCGTGGAGTATTGGAAGGGCGACCTCAGCCAGATCGGCAAACTCGGCGTCGGCGGCCTGCGCGCCACCCAGCAGAACCTGCTTGAGCTCACCGCGCTGGCGAAGGCCGAGCATCCGGGCCTGCCGTTCACCATGCTTGGCCACTCGTGGGGCTCGCTCATGGTGCAGAACCTGCTGAATCACGGTACTCACGGCTACGACGCGGTCGTGCTCACGGGCACTGCACTGCGCACTCCGTTCGACATGAACGGCGGCGACCTCAACGCTCGCCACAAGCACCTCGGCACCACCGGGGCCGAGTGGCTCAGCCGCGACCCCGAGGTGGCAGCGGCCTTCGTCGCCGACCCGCTCACGACTGACGCGAAGGTGCTGCAGTTGTTCGGCGTTGTCGACGGCCTGCGCCTCTATGGCACTCCGAAGCGGGTGCAGCCTCCCGTGCCGTTGCTCATCATGGTCGGTGACGACGACCCGCTGGGCGGCGAGAAGAGCGCGAAGAAGCTCGCCGACGCCTACCTGCGCAAAGGCGAGCTGACCGACGTCGAGCTCATCGTCTACCCCGGGGCTCGCCACGAGGTCTTCAACGAGACCAACCAGCAAGAAGTGCGCGACGACCTCATCGCCTGGCTCGACAGCCGCCTCTTCGCGACCGATTAGTCGGCGGCGCGGTCGTGCTCGTGCCGGCCGGGCAGGGGCAGCGCGGTCAGCACGATGACGCTCGGCTCGAGCGCCTCGACCGCGTGCACTCCGTCGGGGATGCGCGCGATCGTACCCTCCTCGACCTCGATCGAGCGTGTCGCGTCGGTGAGGCGGATGCGCCCGCGCACGACCTGCAGCACGGCTTCGCCGGGGTTGCGGTGCTCGGGCAGTTCGCCGCCCGTCGCGAAGCCGATCGCCGTCATGCGCAACTGCTGATGGTCGAGGTCGATGCGCTGCGACGCGCGCCCCTGCGGGTTCTCGGCGGCCTGGGCGATCAGATGGTCGGCCAGAGTGGGCAGGTGCAGCGCGATCGGATCCATGCCCGCACCCTACGCTGGTCGCCATGACGTCGCCCAGGATCGCGCCCTTCATCGATGTCACCGAGCTCGATGGGCTGCTCGCCTCAGACTCGAGAGTGGTCGTCGTCGACAGCCGGTGGTACCTCGACGGCCGCTCGGGTGCCGACGCATACGCCGCCGGGCACCTGCCCGGCGCGATCTTCGTCGACCTCGACCAGTGGCTCGCTGGCCCGCCGTCACCCGAAGCGGGGCGGCACCCGCTGCCCGAGCCCGCCGTGTTCGCGAGCGGCATGGCCGCCGCCGGCATTGGCGACGACTCGACAGTCGTGGTCTATGACGACGCCGGGGGAGTGATCGCCGCGCGGCTCGTGTGGATGCTCCGAGCTCTCGGGCTCGAAGCCGCCGTGCTCGACGGAGGCCTCGACGCGTGGCAACGGGCGCACGAGGGCGAGGCGCTCGAGACGGGCCCGGTCGACGCAGTGCCAGCATCCTTCACCGAACGTGCGTGGCCCGTCGATCGGCTCGCGACCATCGACGAGACCCAGTCGGCCGCCGCCGACGGCACCGCGCTCGTGCTTGATGCGCGCACGCTCGACCGCTATCGCGGCGAGACCGAGCCGGTGGATGCTCGCCCCGGGCACATTCCGGGCGCGGCCAGCCTCTCGTGCCGCGACAACGTGGCCGCCGACGGCACGCTGCTCGACACCACGACCCTGCGCGACCGCCTGACCGCGCTCGGTGCGAGCGAGCGCCCGGTGATTAGCTACTGCGGGTCGGGAGTTACCGCGTGCCACAACCTGCTCGTGCTTGAGCAGGTCGGCTTCGCGCCCGGCCGGCTCTACCCGGGATCGTGGTCGCAGTACGCCGCCGACCCGGGTCGCCCCGCAGCCACCGGCCAATAGGCTAGCCCTATGCATGGCGAGTTCAAGGTGCCCGGCGGCAAGCTCGTCGTCGTCGACCTCGACTCGACCGAGGGGCGCATCAGCGGCTTCCGTTTGGCGGGTGACTTCTTCGTCGAGCCCGACGAGACGATCCCCGCCATCGAGTCGGCGGTCAACGGCCTGCCCGTCGACACCGACGCCGCGACGCTCACGACCGTGATTCGGGATGCCCTGCCCGACGGCGCCGTGCTGCTGGGGTTCAGCCCTGAAGCGGTCACGACCACCGTGCGGCGCGCGCTCGCGAGTGCGACGAGCTTCACCGACTACGACTGGCAGCTGCTGCGCGGCCCAGCGCTCGCGCCGCTGCAGCAGATGGCGGCCGACCAGGTGCTCTCAGAGGAGGTCGGCGAAGGCCGCCGCGGTGCCACGTTGCGCATCTGGGAGTGGCGCAGCCCGGCCGTCGTCATCGGCTCGTTCCAGAGCGTCAAGAACGAGGTCGATCTCGAGAACGCTGAACGGTACGGCTTCGAGGTCGTGCGGCGCATCTCGGGTGGCGGGGCGATGTTCATCGAGCCCGCCTCGGCGATCACCTACTCGCTCTACGCGCCGATCGAGCTGGTGCAGGGCATGAGCTTCGCCGACTCATACGCCTTTCTCGATGAGTGGGTGATTCAAGGGCTGCAGGGCCTCGGCATCGACGCGAGCTATCAGCCGCTCAACGACATCACGAGCCCGCTCGGCAAGATCGGCGGCGCCGCGCAGAAGCGCCTCGGGGCCGGGGCCGTGCTGCACCACGTGACCATGGCCTACGACATGGATGGCGCGCGCATGGCCGAGGTGCTGCGCATCGGCCGCGAGAAGCTCAGCGACAAGGGCATCGCGAGCGCCGCGAAGCGCGTCGACCCGCTCAAGTCGCAGACCGGGCTGCCGCGCGACGAGGTCATCGATCGGCTGGTCGCCACCTTCCGCGGGCTGTACGGGCTCAGCGACACCGCCCTCACCGACGACGAGCTCGCCCGGGCGCAGTCGCTCGTCGAGAGCAAGTTCTCGACGCCCGAGTGGATCAACCGGGTGCCGTGAGCGTTCGATCCCGAGCTGTCGCGCTCATCCTGCTGCTCGCCGGCGTGCTCGTCGGCGGCATCGTGCTGTCGGCGATCACGGGTCAGCTGGCCATCACGCCTACCGAGGTCGCGGGGTCGCTGCTGCGGGCGATCGGCATCGACACCGCCTGGGCGCCGACCGACCCCATCATCGAGAGCACGCTCTGGGTCGTGCGGTTTCCGCGCATCGTCATGGCGCTCGTCGTCGGTGCGGCGCTCGCCGTGGCCGGCGCCGTCATGCAGGCCATCTTCGGCAACCCGCTCGCCGAGCCGGGCGTCGTGGGAGTCTCATCGGGAGCCGCTCTCGGGGCGGCGACGGCGATCGTGCTCGGCGCATCCGTTCTCGGCGGAGCCGGTGTCGCGCTTTTCGCCTTTCTCGGCGGGCTCGTGGCGACGCTGCTCGTCTACGCGGTGTCGCGCGCCGGAGGGCGCACCGAGGTCGTCACGCTTCTGCTGACGGGCATTGCGGTCAACGCGATCGCGCAAGCCGGCATCGCCTTCGTGCTCTTCGTGGCCGACACCGCCAGCCGCGAGCAGATCGTCTTCTGGCAGCTCGGGTCGCTCGGCGGATCGCTGTGGTCGCAAGTCGTCATCGTCGCGAGCGTCACGGTCATCGGCGTGCTGCTGTCGTTCGCGCTCGCTCGGCGCTACGACCTGCTGTCGCTCGGTGAGCGCAACGCGCGGCACCTCGGCGTCAACGTCGAGCGGCTGCGACTGGTCTCGATCGTGCTCGTCGCCCTGCTCACGGGCGTCGCGGTGGCCTTCACGGGCATCATCGCGTTCGTCGGTCTCGTCGTGCCGCACATCATCCGCATGATCATCGGGCCGGCGCACCGCGGGCTCATTCTCGCGAGCGCCGTCGGGGGCGGGGCGCTGCTCGTGCTCGCCGACCTCATGACGCGCACGCTCGTCTCGGGCGCCGAGCTGCCGATCGGCATGCTGACCTCGCTCGTCGGCGGGCCGTTCTTCTTCTGGTTGCTGTGGCGTCAGCGTCGACGCAGCGGAGGCTGGGCATGAACGCCGCCGCCGGTCAGGGTGCG
>JBBQKE010000170.1:0-4434 GCA_038326585.1 Actinomycetales bacterium
AGTCAAGAACCGAACCATTCGGGGTGAAGAGAAGCTGTACCTCAAGCTCAACGTCACCCAGGGCGATCTGACGATCGAGGTTCCTGCTGAGAACGTCGACCTCGTCGGCGTTCGCGATGTCATCGGGCAAGAGGGTCTCGACAAGGTGTTCGAGGTGCTGCGCGCGCCGTTCACCGAAGAGCCCACCAACTGGTCACGCCGCTACAAGGCCAACCTCGAGAAGCTCGCTTCGGGCGACGTCATCAAGGTTTCTGAGGTCGTGCGCGACCTGTGGCGCCGCGATCAAGACCGCGGCCTGAGCGCGGGCGAGAAGCGCATGCTCGCCAAGGCTCGCCAGATTCTCATCAGTGAGCTCGCTCTCGCCGAGAAGACCGACGAAGAGAAGGCCTCGACGGTTCTCGACGAGGTTCTCGCCTCGTAGCCGACCGAGCAGCATTGACCCCGCAGTGACCGAGTCGTCGGCCGCCGCATCGCCTGCACCCGTTGGTACCTCAGCGCGTCTCGCCGTCGTGGTCGTCGCGGCGGGCAGCGGGACCCGGCTCGGTCGTGCCGAGCCGAAGGCCTTCGTGGCCGTGGGCGGCCGCACGCTGCTCGAGCATGCACTCGACGCCGTGTTCGCACTCGCCGAGCCTGCGCAGGTCATCGTCGTCGCTCCCGCCTCGCACCACGATGAGGCGCGGGCGATCGCGCTGCGATCGGCAGGACCCGCGCGCGATGCCGTGAGCGTCGTCGTCGGCGGCGACAGTCGACTGGCGTCGGTGCGCGCCGGAGTCGCAGCCGTCGTCGACAGGGTTGACACCGTGCTCATCCACGACGCGGCTCGTGCCTTCACGCCCGTCGAGGTGTTCGACCGGGTCATCGCCCGGGTGCGGGCCGACGGCGTCGGCGTGATTCCAGCGCTGCCGGTGGTCGACACGATCGCCCGGCGAGCGCCCGACGGCACGGTCGTCGAGCAGATCGATCGCGCGCAGCTCGCGTCGATCCAGACCCCCCAGGGTTTTCCGCTCACCGAGTATCGCGCCGCACTCGCGGCGGTGGCACCCGACGCCGAGCACACTGACGATGCCAGTGTGCATGCGGCGGCGGGGCATCCGGTGGTCACGGTGCTCGGTGACGATCGCGCCTTCAAGGTGACCACCCCGTGGGATCTGCGGCGGGCGCAGCAACTCGTCGCCGACGATCGGCCCTCGTTGCGCACCGGCGTGGGCATCGACGTGCACGCCTATGACGACTCGCAGCCGCTCTGGCTCGGCGGCCTCTACTGGCCCGACGAACCTGGACTCGCCGGCCACAGTGACGGCGACGCGATCAGCCACGCTATCTGCGACGCCCTGCTCTCGGCGGCGGGGTTCGGCGACATCGGGTCGCGGTTCGGCGTCGATGATCCCCGATTCGCGGATGCCCGGGGCGAGGTCTTTCTCACCGCCACCCTCGAGCTGCTGCGCGATGCGGGCTTCGACGTGCTCAACGTCGCCGTGCAGGTGGTCGCCCAGCGACCACGGTTCGCCGCCCGCCGGCACGAGGTCGAAGCGCTGCTCAGTCGCGTGCTCGGCGCCCCGGTGAGCGTCGCCGCCACCACGAGCGACGGCCTGGGATTCACCGGCCGCGCCGAGGGCGTCGCCGCGATTGCAACAGCACTGATTCGTTCGTAGCCCCGCCGGTAGGCTTGCCCGGTGACCGTGCGCCTTCATGACAGCCTGCAGCAGGCCGTCGTCGACCTCGAAACACGGGTCGAAGGCCACGTGGGCATCTATGTGTGCGGGCCGACGGTGCAGTCGGCGCCTCACATCGGCCACTTGCGCAGTGCTCTCGTCTACGACCTCTGGCGTCGCTGGTTGTCGCACCGTGGGTATGCGGTCACCTTCATTCGCAACGTCACCGACATCGATGACAAGGTGCTGGCGCAGCAGAGCGACGACGAGCCTTGGTATGCCGTGGCCTACCGCGTCGAGCTCGAGTTCACCGCGGGGTACCAGGCCTTAGGGCTCCTGCCCCCCACCTACGAGCCCCGCGCGACGGCGAGCATTGCGCAGATGCACGACCTCATCGCCACGCTCATCGAGGGCGGGCACGCCTATGCGGCCGACGATGACAGCGGCGACGTCTACTTCGACGTGCGCAGTTGGAGCCGCTACGGCGAGCTCACCCGGCAGAGCCCCGACGACATGGAGGCGGCGGAGGACTCTGCGCCTCGCGCCAAGCGCGATCCGCGCGATTTCGCGCTCTGGAAGGGCGCCAAGCCCGACGAGCCCACGAGCGCCCACTGGGATTCGCCCTGGGGTCGTGGCCGGCCCGGCTGGCACATCGAGTGCTCGGCGATGGCCGCCCGGTACCTCGGTGAGGCCTTCGATATTCACGGCGGCGGACTCGACCTGCGGTTTCCGCACCACGAGAACGAGCTCGCGCAGTCGAGCGCCGCGGGCCACGCGTTCGCCCGCTACTGGGTGCACAACGGCTTGGTCACGACCGGCGGCCAGAAGATGTCGAAGTCGCTCGGCAACTCGGTGTTCGCGACCGACCTGCTCGCCACGACCCGTGCGGCCGTCGTGCGCTACTGGCTCGGCTCGGCCCACTATCGCTCGACGATCGACTACACCTCGACGTCGCTCGAAGAATCGCAAGCCGCTCTCGAGCGCATCGAAGGCTTTCTCGCGCGCGCATCCCGCCGCGTCGCGTCGACCCGGTTCGCCGCGGTCACGACAGAGCTGCCGGCCGAGTTCGTCGCGGCCATGGATGACGACCTTGCGGTTCCGCAGGCGCTCGCCGTGCTGCACGAGCGCGTGCGGGCAGGCAACGCCGCGCTCGATGACGACGATGTCGCGGCCGTTGCGCGAGCGCGCGCCGAGGTGGCAGGCATGGTCGCCGTGCTCGGCATCGATGCACCCGAGACGGATGCTCGCGACGACGACCCCGAAGCCCGGGCCCTGTCGACGCTTGTCGACCGGCTGATCGCCGAACGCCGCGAGGCCCGCGAGTCGCGCGACTTCGCGACCGCCGACCGCATTCGCGATGACCTGGCCGCGGCCGGCATCGTGCTCGAAGACTCACCGACCGCAACCGACTGGAGTATCGATGGCTAAGCAAGGGCGCCCCGGCGCCAGCAAGAAGAAAAAGGGCCCGACGGTCGGTTCTGGCGGGCAAGGACGCCAAGCGCTCGAGGGCCGCGGGCCGACTCCGAAAGCCGAAGACCGCACGTGGCACCCGGCCGGCAAGCGCAAGGCCGCGAACGATCGACTCGCGGCGGCTCGAACGCGCGCGGGGGGCAACAGCGGAGGCGGGCAGCAGTCGAACCGCTCGCGCTCACCCAAGAAGACCGTCGATGCCGAGGTCGTGAGCGGCCGCAACTCGGTGCTTGAGGCCCTGCGCGCGAAGATTCCCGCGAGCACGTTCTACATCGCTGCCCGCATCGAGATGGATGATCGGGTCAAGGAGGCACTCTCGCTCGCGACCAAGCGCGGCATTCCGGTGCTCGAGATCATGCGCCCCGAGCTCGACCGCATGACGGGCGAGAACTCGGTCAACCAGGGCATCGCGATCACGGTGCCGGCCTACGAGTACGCGCACCCGATGGATCTCGTTACGCGGGCCATCAGTCGGGGGCAGACGCCCCTGCTCGTCGCGCTCGACGGCGTGACCGACCCGCGCAATCTGGGGGCGATCATCCGCTCAACGGCGGCGTTCGGCGGTCACGGCGTGATCGTGCCCCAGCGCCGGTCGGTCGGCGTCACGGCCGCGGCCTGGAAGACCTCGGCGGGCGCTGCAGCGCGCACGCCCGTCGCCATGGCACCCAACCTGACCCAGACTCTCAAGGCCATGAAGGCTGAGGGAGTATTCGTGCTCGGGCTCGACGGCGGCGGCGACATGATGCTGCCGAACCTCGAGCTCGCCGATCGTCCGCTCGTGATCGTCGTGGGCAGCGAGGGCAAGGGTCTGTCGCGTCTCGTCACCGAGACGTGCGACGCGATCGTGTCGATTCCGATCTCGGCGGCGACCGAGTCGCTCAACGCGGGCATCGCGGCGAGCGTGGCGCTCTATGAGGTGGCACGGCGGCGCGCTGCGCTCTAGGGGTATCGCGGCGCCTCGCTCGAAGTCGCCGACCAGCGCGGGCCTGTGTACGCTCGACGTGTTCACCTTTACTGAACGCGTGAGGAGAGAGCGATGACGCTCAGCCACTTGAAAATCGCCGTGATCGGCAGCGGGGCAGTGGGTGCCTCGGTCGCCGCCGACCTTCTGCGCGCCGGGCTCGATGTTACTGTCATCGACCAATGGCCCGCCCATGTCGAGGGGGACTGACGCAGAATCTGGTGACAGATTGTCCTGACCCACCTGTTGGGTTCCAGTGGCGGTCGCTAACTGGCGGCGAGGACGTTGTTCTCGTTGAGTCTCTCGTACTCGGTCGGAGTTCGGTATCCGAGCGCGGAGTGACGGCGTTGG